>CAZNQC010000109.1:0-12191 GCA_964574825.1 uncultured Sphaerobacteraceae bacterium
TTGCTGCCCGGTTTCGCGCCAGTCTTGCCCGACAGCAGACCGGCCAGCGCCGCGGCACCAGACGGTTCGACCAGGACCTTGGCCCGGGTGAGGATCAGGCGCATCGCGTCCAGAATCTCCTCGTCCGAAACCAGGATGACATCGTCCACATAGTGCTCGACGATGGAATGCGAGAGGTCTGCCGCAAACGGTGCGGCGAGGCCATCGGCAATGGTGTCGATCTTTATCCCGGCGACGGGCTTCCCGGCATCGAGACTCTGGCGCACGACACTGGCGCCAATCGGCTCGACTCCGACGATCCGAACGTCCGGGCGTTGCGATTTGACGGCAACGAGGATGCCCGACACCAGGCCACCACCTCCGGCAGCAACAATGATGTTCTCGACATCCGGCATGTCCTCGAGGATTTCGAGGCCAACACTTCCCTGCCCGGCGATCACGGCCGGATCGGCGAAGGGGGAGACGAAGGTGAGGCCGTGCTCCTGCTGGTAGGGCAGGAGTTCATCCATGACGTGCGTCATGTCATCCACGAACCGGATTTCGGCACCATAGCCCCGGATCGCATCGACCTTGGCGGGAACGGCCGTCTTCGGCATGAAGACAACGGTGCGCGTACCGACCTGCGCCCCGGCCCAGGCAAGTCCCTGGCCATGGTTGCCGGCCGAGAGCGTGACCAGACCTCGTTCACGTTGTTCGGGGGTGAGCAGCAGGGCGGCATTGAGGGCGCCGCGGGCCTTGAACGACCCGGTTTTCTGGAAGACTTCGGCCTTCATGCCGAGATTGGTGCCGGAGATGTCGCTCAACTGGTGGGATGTCAGCAATGGTGTGCGATGCAGCTGCGGCATGATGCGAGCCTGGGCGGCATGGACGTCATCGAGCGTGACATCGGCCCAGGTTGGGGTGGGCACGGTAGCATGTTCGTCAATTATCTGGTCCGCGTCGCTCCGGAGACTGGCGCCAGTGGCTCCCTGCGATTCCGGTTTTGCTGTCGCGGACATTGAACTGCTCCCTCAATGACTCTATCTGGACGCCGCGTCACGGTGAAGGCGGGTGCCGTGAGTATAGGGGAGGTCATTGAGGTTGGCACCAGCCACGCGAATTGCTGCACGAGGATGCTTCATGCCCACAGATGCCAACGAGTTCGTTCCCCGCACCGAGGGCCTGTCGCGCGCCGCGTCGGTGCGGACAATTGCCTTTGACGACGAGGCAATTGCCCAAGTGGCGGAGTACCTGGGTGTGGAAGCCGCGCTGGCGCCGTTCCGGATGCCGGGTTCGACGGTGTGGCAACTGACGGTGCCGGGCACGGATGGACGTCCGCAGGTGTTGTTGACCCTCTGGCCAACGCAGAAGCGGGTGGATGTGATTGCCGGTCCAACGACGGTGGTGCTGTCGAACGTGGTGTCGGTGGACCTGGTGCCGGGCGTGGAGGTGCAGTTCCGGCGAGGGAACCGGGATGTGCTGGTGGTGGCGCGGAATGGGAAGGTGATTGTGCGAGCGTAGGCCCCGATCGAGGTGGGCCATGCATCATGAGCGGCAGGTGGGTCCGTTCCAAACACCTGAGCGGGCCGACACATGATTGATCGCGCACCTCTTCAGGGCCGACGACAGCCGCTTGCTCTCTCGTATGGAGAAATCCCGGATGGACGCGGCAGGTCGGCCCGTACGTGGAAGCCCGACGGGTTGCACTGCAATTGGATGAAGCTCCCTGCGGCGCAGGGTGGACGACAGAATCGGCGCCGCTTGTTTACCAAACTGGGTCTGATTGCCGATTCAGGTCCACCCGTACGCGCGAGGGGATGTCGAAGCCACCCGCGAAGCCTTAGCTTGTTTCGCCACGCTTTTCCCACCAACGCTGGGGATTGGCCTGCATATAGGCACGGGTGCGATGGAGTGCATCATCGGAATCAACAAATCCGATCGAAGTAATCGTTCCGCCACAGGCGCCCTTCGTAGGGTTCCCATGCGTTGATTTCGACGCCTTGGCGATAAAGACGAACAACCGACGTTTTGAACCAGCGCGTGATCTCTCCGATGGATGGACCTGTCTCACCCCTTGGCAATTCGGTCAGCACGATCAGGCCGTGCAGGTGATCGGGCATGATGACGAACTCGTCCAGACAGACGCCCTCGAACCGTTCCGGAATTGCGATCCACCGGGAACGAACAAGCTCTCCAGCCTCCGAAAGCGACATCACGCCCTGATCGACGTGGCCAAAGAGCCGTTGCAGCGCATGGGTTTCGATGGTGATGAAGTAGATGCCTGGGCTCCGGTAATCGTGCCCAGGCTTCCGCAGGCTGTTACGCCGAGCAGATGCACCATCCCGCATGTGCTGGCTCCATCAGACGTACGGGCCGACCTGCCGCGTTCAAAACGGATGTTGGGATCGGAAACAAAGCGGCTGTCGTCGGCTCTGTCCATAAGCACTCTTCTTGCAGGGTGGACGACAGAATCGGCACACCTTGTTCGCAGCATCCGTTTCAGTAGCCGATTCAGGTCCACCCGTACATCATCAGGGCCAGCCTTACGAAGGGCGAGTCTGGTCGCGGTTCCAGTTGCGGGTCTGGCGGAGGAGATCGGTGCTGCGCCAGAAGCGGTCGTTGAAGCTGGCCGTCTGGAGGCCGCTCATGAACCGAGGCTGGACAAAGTCGAGGGTGTCGACCGGGTGGATGCGGAAACCCTTCAGTTCATTGCCGAGGAAGGTCATTTCGAGGAAGTAGCCTTCGCGGGTTTCGACGGTGAACATCTGATCGTAGACGAAGTTGCCGATCGAATAGTAGATCGGCTTTCCCTTGTAGATTTCCATGCCCATCGTGGCGTGGGGGTGGGCAGTCAGGACAGCCGTGGCCCCAGCGTCGATGCACTGACGGGAGACATCGACCACCCACTGCATCGGGGTCCAGACATACTGCTCGCCCATGTGGAAGTACGGAAGCACGATGTCGTACTGCCCGGCGAGAGATTCGATATCGGCCAGGTTCTGGTCCAGCTTGAGGGGATTGGTGCCACCGCCGCTGGCCGTGGCCGCAACCGGGTTGCCACCCATGTTCTGGACACCCAACGCATCGGGGTAGTCGAGGTTTGCGGTGACGCCATCGACGCCGTAGAAGGCGATGGAGACTCCGTTGACCTCGGTCACCCAGGGGGCGCGAGCCTCATCGAGACTCATGCCGACGCCAAACGGCGGGATGCCGTAGCTGTTGAGATGCCCCATCGTCTCCTGCATGCCTGGAATCCCGTAGCCGGCATAACTGAAGACCGCGTGATTGTTTGCCATGGTGACGGCATCGAATCCGGCGTCAACCAGTCCCTGCAGGGATTCGGGCCGGGTAACGAAATCGAGCGAGTCAACCGTCGCCAGGTCAATGGTGTCCGAAACAAAACACTCGAAGTTGGAGACGGTCACATCGAAGGACTTCATGAAGTCCTTCACCTGGTACATCGGCAGGTTCCAGTCGTTGAACGCGATCTGCCGGTCGCCACCGTTGCGGCCAAAGATGACATCCCCGGCGACACCAAGTCGCACCAGGGGAGCCTCCTCTGAGGCAGCAGCGTAGAGCGGATTGACCCCGTCGATGTCGAGCGTGTTGACCCGGCAGTCGATCAACTCGATCGGCAGCATGGCAAACGCGCCGGGATCATCATCCAGGGCATCGACCAACCCTTCGTAGTCGGGCACGGTGCTGGACGGTGACGAGCCCTCAGGTACATATCCGTCGACGGCAATCAGGTTGACGCTAACCGGGATGGGCGAACCGACTTCCGACCAGTTGGTGATGTCTCCCTGCAGAAGGGGAGCGACCTGTGACGAGCCAACACCCGGCAACGGCAGGCGGGGCGAGGTGACGAGGGCGGTCCCGGCGGCAAGTCCCTGGGCCAGGCTCGCCAGCGCTGGATCTACCGGGCTGCCTGGTGCCGCACTCGCGGTACCTGCCGCCGTGCCACCCAGGACGACCGCACCACCGAGTGCGGCGCCGGATTTGAGCAGGGACCGACGACTGGTACGACGTTGCTGGAGTGATGCGGCATAGGCCTGGAGACGTTGGAGATCGGTCTGGTTGGAAGTCACCGGAGCGTGTCCTTTGATGCTGAGCGGGCAGCGACGGGAGAGAAGGCGGGGATGTGGCGGCCCGGACTACGGCGTGCCTTGTTACGCAATACGAACGCGAGGCACGAACGATCCGTATTCTAGTACGCATGACGACCCGAGCAGGTGTTGGCAGAACGGCCCAATGGTTCAACCTGCAATGCGTGAAAGGTATGAGCCGGGCTCATGGGAAGGAGTGCCGTTAGCCTTCCGGAGGATATTGCGCGAAATAGGCTTCGATCCCGGCGGCGTAGGCCTGGGCGATGAGTCGCTGGTTGTCGGGCTGGACCAGGAAGACGGCGTCGCCATCGTTGGAAAGGTATCCAGCCTCGACGATGATGCCCGGCATCTGGCTGGGGGTGATCGACGCGAACTCCACGGCGGGACCGGTCATGATGAAGTGCTCGGCCGTGCCCGATTCGTACTGGACCGAGTTGATATCCGTATCGGGCCGCGCGCCCAACCCAAGACCTTCCATATCGGTCCCCTGATAGGCAGCATCCATCTCGCGGTAGACCAACGTGGCAAGCAGCGCATTCTGCTCGCCGAACTCGCGCTCGGCGGTGTAGAAGACGTGAAAGCCGCGAATACCGCCGTCATCGAAGCCATCCACGTGGATCGAGATCAGGACATCGGCTTCGGCATCGTTGCAGATGTTGATGCGTGCCTGCAATTCGTCGCGGTCACCTGCCTGCTCCGGATTCTCCGCATCACTGCGGGTTTGACCGTCGCCATTCACGTCCTGGTCGAACGGATTGACGGCCGCTCCACCGGGGCGGGTGAGCACCACGAAATACCCCAGGTCTTCCAGTTCTTCCTTCAGCATGTAGGCCACGCCAAGGTTCAGTTGGGCCTCGGTCACGATCGGCGGGCTGTAGGCGTTGTCGCCGAACTCCGTGCGATTCCAGCCAGTATCCCAACCACCGTGACCAGGATCGATGCAGACTATCGGTTGGCCCGCTTCGGCCTGGGGCCCATCGTCCACCGGGGCTTCCGTATCGTCGCCGGTTTCCAGTCCAGGGATCGATGGCAAAGTGCTGCTGGGCGTGGGCCGGATCGGCTCGTTTTCGTTGCTGAATGGTCCAAGGGGCGTGAACAGGAGCGCACCCATCAGGGCAAAGAGGCACAGGCCGAAAATGATCAGCCGGCCGTTGCCGGGACGCTTCCACCGATCGTCAGACGTGTCGTCGTCGCCAGGCAGTGGCGGCAGGTCACTTCCACCCCCGCCGGCGCCAGGCGGAGAGGCGGAAACAGAGTCCCGCCACCTGGTGCCAACACTCGACCCGGCCACCACGGAGTCACTGGCATCCGTGTCGGTATCACCCGCCACGACTTCCGGTGGGGTGGAGGACTCCTGTGGGGAGAACCGTGGTGCACGGATCGTCTGGCGCTCTTCGTCGGAAAGCCCACGCCGAACGCGTTGCGCCTCCTCGGCGTCGACCGCCTCACGCGCCAATCGCTCGCGCTTGGCCTGCTCCCGCTCCAGGGCGCGCTGCTTCTTGCGCTCCTCGCGTTCGCGCGCACTGCTCCAGCGCGAACCGCCGCCTTCACGATCGCTCACGACCGCGTCTCCACGGGCCCGAGCGCTGCAGACCAGTCCACGTCATCCAGCGGCACCATTGGTCGCATCACGCGCGCAAACTCCAGTGATTGCAGATTCGAAGGGCTTAACCCGGCACTCTCCACGTCGATCATCCTGCCAGCCAATGCCTGGAACCCAGCCCGATAGTGCACGCTGGATTTCACCGCCAGCCACTGGCAGTGTTCCGGCTCCACGCCACCGGCCCGGAAGACTCCAGGATCAAGCGTCTGTGCCCGTTGCTGGTTGAGGATAACCGAAACCGTTCCGCGCACGACGGTGGCGGTGCGTCCCAGTGCGCCACGAGCACCGGTCGACATGCCCCCTTCGTTGACATAGTTCCCATCGCCGAGGTGTGCCACGGTCCACTCGGCAGTGATGGGTGAACCGGAACTGGGGTGGGCATGGCCTCCGAGCGAGAGCGTGAGGTTGGCGCCCACCCCGGCAGCGTGGCAGGCATCGACCGCGGCCGGATCGTGCAGGGTTGCCAGGGCCACGTGCTGAAAGGGGCCGTCGAGCAGATGACGCAGCAGGTGGGTGGCATCGCCCGCGCCGCCCGCCCCCGGATTGTCGGAAATCTCGGCCAGCACCGTGGGTCGGGCATCGGGGGTGGTAGGCACGGCCGCCAACGACACGCCCCGGACGGCGAATGCTCTGCGTACCTGCCACCAGCAATCGGCCAGGTCCTGCACGGCAGCCGCTGCGCGTTCGATTTCGTCGGCATAGACCAGCACCGACCCGCCGGCAGCCGGTGTGTCCGCATAGGGAAAACCGGGCACCAGCGAAACGGAGGTGATCCCCGGTGCATCTCGCCAGGTGTCCGCCAGGGCTACCACGGGCCGAAAGGGGGCGTTTCCGATCGTCGTCTGGGCCAGCAGGGGCATCATCAACGGGAGTTTGCGCCAGGCCACCTGCAACCGGTCACCGCTCCTGACGAGCTGGAGACAGAGCCGCATGGCTTCCTGGCCACGGGCGAAGGTGTCGGTGTGCGGATAGGCACGATAGGCAACCAGGGCATCGGCTGCGGCCACCATGCGCGCGGTGACGTTGGCATGGGAGTCGATCACGGCGACGACTGGGATACCAGATCCGACCTCGGCGCGAATTCGATGCAGCAACGTACCCTCTGGATCGGGATCGCTGGTGGTGACCATGGCGCCATGCAGGAAGAGGACGACCCCGTCGATCCCGGGCCACTTGCGCCTGCCCCAGCGCAGCCGATCGAGCAGTTCATCGGCCAACTCCGCGAATGCCTCGGCGGTCACCGGCCCACCTGGCGTGGCCGAGGCAAAGAGCAGTGGCAGCACGGTGGCTTCGCCAGCAGCAGCGAAGGCGCCCGCCGCTGCGCCGGGACCAGTGGCGAGGGCCTGCAGCAAGCCCTCACCCCGGAGCAGGACACGCGCACGGAAGTCCTCCAGGGTGGTGGTGAAGGGTGCAAACGTATTCGTCTCGTGCAGGATGCCACCAATGGCAATGCGCGGCTGACGGCGCCTGGAAGGCACCAGGTTGGCGCGGGTCGTTTCCATGGCGGGCATCGTACCCGATGGACCGCCGGATTCGCTCGCTGAGGCCCCTTTCCAACCTGGATGGCGCTGCTACCATGACCCTGCCAGGCTATTTGCTTCCCACGGAAGGTTGATACGCTCGTGAAATTCCAGCAACACCAGAAGATTCTCTTCGTCGGCGACTCGATTACCGATTGTGGGCGCCGCGACGCCAATGCCCCCTACGGCAACGGGTACATGAACCTCGTGCGGGCGCTCGTTTCCGCTCGCTATCCCTATCTGGGGCTGAAATGGGAAAACCGCGGGATCGGCGGCGACACCGTTCGCCACCTTGCGACCCGGTGGCAGGAAGATGTGATCGCCGAGCAGCCAAACTGGCTGTCGGTCAAGATCGGCATCAATGATGTCTGGCGCACCTTCGATCGCGGCGGAGATGGTGCAGTGCCGATCGACGAGTACGAAGCAACCTATCGCCAGCTCCTGAAGAGCGCGGTGGAGTTCACCGGCTGCAAGCTGATCATCGCCGAGCCATACATCATCGACGCCGACCACTCGAATCCGATGCGGGTGCAGATGGACCAGTATGGGGCGGTTGCCCGCAAGCTGGCGGTCGAGTTCGATGCGGTGCAGGTGCACACGCAGGAAGCATTCGACCAGGCACTCAAGACCACCTCGCCCGCCGACTGGGCCGACGACAAGATCCATCCGAACCTGGAGGGTCATGGCGTGATTGCACTGGCGTATCTCAAGGCGATTGGCTGGGACCTGGGCGAGTGACGGAGATCGCGCTCGAAGCACTCGGCGCCGCAGGGTTGGATCCGTACATCGAGGCGATCGAGACGATCTACCAGCGCGCCTTTGGCACGACCGATGACCAGGCCGAATCGTTCACGAGCAAGCAACTCGCGCGACACGCCGGATATCCCGGTTTCAGCGCCTGCGTCGCGTTCGACGGCGACCAGCTCGTGGGCTTTGTCTACGGCTATCACAGCTCACCCGGACATTGGTGGCACGACACGGTTTCCCCGGCATTGGTCGCCGCGGATCGGGGCGAGTGGTTGGAGCACGCCTTCGAGTTCGTGGAGTTGGCGGTCGATCCCGCCTATCAGGGCCAGGGGGTTGGCGGTGGCCTGCACGATGCGGTGCTGCGCGGCATCCCCTATCGCACGGCACTCCTTTCCACCGCACCACCGCCAACCAATGCCATGCACCTCTACCGCTCCCGCGGATGGGTGCCACTGATCGAAGATTTTCGCTATGCAGAAGGCGGTGAGCCGGCCGTGCTGATGGGTCTGTGCCTGACGGGTGCTCCCGCAGCGGGGAACTGACGTGGGCATCACGATCGAACGGATCGCAGCTGATGCCATCGACGCTCAGCTCGGCACCATCGAGCTGATCTATCGCCTGGCATTCAAGGAAGACCGGGCCACCAGCGGACGATTCCGGCAGCGGCTGGCGGAGGAAGCGCGGTCGTTTCCCGGATTCCAGTTCCATGCAGCGCTGGATGGCGAGGAACTGGTTGGGTTCATCTACGGCTACCACCTGCAGCGCACGAACTGGTGGCCACAGATGATCCTGCCAGCCCTCCGTGAAGCGGGGCAGGACCACTGGTTGGATGATTGCTTCGAACTGGTGGAGTTCGCGGTCGATCCGGCGCGGCAGGGTACGGGGATCGGCAGCCGGCTCTACGATGCCCTCCTTGCCGGGGTGACCGAGCCACGCGCCCTGCTCGGCACCGATCCACCACCGACGGCCGCCCACAGCCTCTACCGCAAGCGAGGCTGGATCACGATTCTGGACGATTGGCACATTACCCCCGACGATCCGGATACGCACATCATCATGGCGCTCGACCGAACGCGGCGCGGCGAATCGGGCTCCGGCACGGCGACATGATCGATTTCGGCGGCACTTGTGGTACACAGGATGAGAGCGAAGGATCAGCTTCCGGATAGCGAGAATCCGGCCAATTCATAAGGATGCCTCATGACCGATGCACCGCAGCAATCCCGCCATTTGCAGGCCCAGCCGCCACTGACGGCCCAGCGCAGTTCCGATGGCTCGGCCGGCCGTCGTGAAGTCGAACTTTACGTACGAACGTATACGACCCTGCTGCAGAGTTCGGGGGCGATCGGGGTCTCCTCGCTGGAACCCGCTCACCTGACGGCAGAGTCGTCGCTGCATGCCGGGGCGATGGAGCCCAAGCCGGACCTCAACGCCTTTCTCTACTCGGCAAACCGGATTCCGGCCTGCATCGTCGAAATCCAGCACATCGTGCTCGGCCAGACACACCGGGCATTCGAACGTGGCGGCTACTCCGAGCTGGATGCCTGGGAGACCGTTTCCGCGCCCGGGCGGCGGCGGCGCTGGCACTGGAATGGCACCGACATCCTGGCGGCCTACATCGCGTCCACGTCGGATCTCGACGACCTGATTCCCTCGATCGTGGCGTACCAGATCGAGTGGAACAAGATGCACTACCTGCTGCGCGGGAACCAGTTGGCGCGTGACCTGGTGCTGGCGGCAGCCGATGGCACCGAGTTATCGCCCGAAGAACTGGTGGTGGTGCTCGAAGGCCTGCATTTTGACGACAGCGACTGGGGCCGGCTGAAGGGAGTTTGGGGCGACTCGTTCTGGCCGAACATGGGAGCGGTCGCGCGCATCCGGAAGCGGATGGACCTGCGCATGCTGGGCGGCACGTACCTGGGGTATGCCCGGTCGGCTCGCTCGTGGTGGCGACCGGTGGCCGAGGTCGCGACCGAGGAGGTGCTCCGGGACCGTCCGATCTACTTCGTGTCCTCCAACACCCATTCCATTGCCAACACCCTTTCCGGGGTTGCCTACCGGCGCGAGCAGGAACTGAAGGACTTCATCCGCACCTCCAATCACTCCGAACTCCTGCCGGAACTGGAGCGACTCGAAACTGGCGAGCAACGGGCGTCGCTGGAGAACCTGCTCTACTTCACGGCGCGACCCTACTTCCATGGCCCGGAGCGGGCCGCATTGCGGCGACAGCGGCAGGAAGAAGAGGAGGCGGTTGGCATTCGGCATATCGACCCGTCGGGTCCCGTTGATGTCGGGGTGCAGCTGATCGACCTCTCGCAACTCGACCCCGCGCAGTTCGACAAGCGGCTCGACGGATTCGATCCGACCGGGTCGGACGCCATCATCGTCAACATCAATTACCCGTTGGGGATGGGTGCGTATCACATCATGTCGCAGGTGGGCGTTTCGACCGACCAGTTGCGTGGCGTCTACATCCTCGGCAAGGCGGCGACACTGAACGGGCGAATCGGTGACATCATGCTCTCGGATGTGGTCTACGACGAGCATTCCGGCAACACGTACTGGTTCGACAACTGCTTCGGATACGAGGATGTCGCCCCGTACCTGATCTTCGGGTCGGCACTGGACAACCAGAAGGCGGTGACCGTGCGGGGGACCTTCCTGCAGAACGAGGGGTACCTCGACTTCTACTATCAGGGGAATTACACCGTTGTCGAAATGGAAGCTGGTCCGTACCTGAGCGCCCTGTACGAGGATGTCTTCCTGGAACGGTACCCCTCCAATGACGCGATCAACCTGGCACCCCTCTCCAGCCACCTCGACGTCGGCATCATCCACTACGCGTCGGACACGCCATACACCCGGGCCCACACGCTCGGTGCCCGCGGCATGTCATTTTATGGCATGGATTCCACCTACGCCTCGACGATCGCCATTCTGCAGCGCATCTTCCGGCTGGAGGAGGAGCGGATGGGGCGGAACCGGTGAGCCAGCCGCGCACGGTCTATCGCAGCTTTGTTCGGGTGCGGTTCGGCGAGTGTGACCCCTACGGTCACCTCAACAACGCGGTCTATCTGGGGTACCTGGAGCAGGTGGCTTTCGAACACGCCGAGCTCTGTGGCTGGCCGGTCAGCCGCCTGCAGGGCGAAGTTGGGGCGGTGTTCGTGGCCCGGAAGCATGAGATGGAGTTCCTGCAACCTGCTTTCGAAGGCGAGTTGCTGGAAATCTCAACCTGGCCCGAGGGCATGAGCATGGTGCGAACTCGCCGCCAGTACCTGATCCGCAAGGTGCCCGCAACGGGCTTTGCGGTGCCAGCACCCGAGGTCATCCCGTTGGGCGAATTCATCGTGCCTGAACGGCGCGACCTGATCCTGAGCGCCACGACGGAGTGGGCCTTTGTCGACCTCACGCGAGGACGGGCGGTGCGTATTCCGCAACACGTGCTCGACGGTTTCCTGCAGGAGTCATGACGATGCGAGTGATCCAGATCGGTACCGGCAAGATGGGACAGCGATGGCTGGAAGCGCTGATGGAGTCGCCGGATGTGGACCTGGTCGGCGTTGTCGAGCCGGTCGAGGCTCTGCGGGACGCCGCAATCGAGAAGACTGGCCTTCCATCCAAGGCTGCCTTCGCCAGCGTCGACGAGGCGTTGGCAAGCGACCTCGAGTTCGAGGCGGCAGTGATCGTCACCCCACCGCCCACCCACCGGCCGCTGGCGGAACAGGTGCTCCAGGGCGGGAAGCACGTGTTGCTGGAGAAACCCCTGGCCACCACGCTGGAAGATGCCCGCGCCCTGGTGGGGATCGCCGCCGAGACGGGCCAGACGCTGATGGTGGCGCAAAACTACCGCCATCACCGGTCGTTTCGGGAACTGCGCGAGGCCATTCATCAAGGTGTGATTGGCGCGATTGCCGCCGTGCGGATACGGTTCGAGAAAGACGCCCGGACGATGTTCGGCGAGGGCGATTTCCGCTACTCGATGGAACATGTGCTGCTGGTGGACATGTCGATCCATCACTTCGACATGATCCGGGCCGTGCTGGGCGCCAATGCCAGCCGCCTTTACGCCCAGACCTGGCACGTGCCGGAAGGCAATTTCCAGTACGACGCTGCAGCCACGGTGCTGATGACGATGGATTCGGGCGTGAACGTGACCTACACCGGGAACTGGGCATCGTTCGGGCCCGAAACCTCGTGGAACGCTGACTGGGAGTTCGTCGGAGACGAGGGCCGGAT
>CAZNQC010000110.1:0-12191 GCA_964574825.1 uncultured Sphaerobacteraceae bacterium
ATCAAAGGGCGATCACGGCCTCCTGATCGATGCTGAAGTTCTGGTTGAACACGTTGTCGGGGTCGTACTTTCGCTTCAGGTCTCGCAACCGGGCGAGCGTGGCGGGCGGGAATGCAGCTTCGACGACTTCCCGGCCAGTCCCGGTTTCGAAGGAGAGGTACATCCCGTCGAGCCAGGGCCGAATCCGGCTCCAGCCGCGCTCCAGAATCGCGTCCCGGTTACCCGTGGTCGCGGCAATGATCGAGAAGTTCTGGTGCCGGTGGGCGTAGGCGGTGGCTGCCGGATCGATATCGTTGACTGCACCGCCCACGGCCCGGATCTGGGCAAACTGGGTCTCGCGGTTGGCCAGCATCGCTTCCAGGGCCTGGGCTACCTGGGGTGTCACGTGGTCGATGAGCCCGGAGCGCGCAGCGTCGAGTCCTCTCCCGGTGTGCGTGCTGTCGAACGGCGCGACAATGGCAGCGTAGGGCACCAACTGGGCCTGCTGCTGCAGGATCGGGCCAAGTTGCTCGTAGAACGGCGTGATGGCGCTTGAGGCCGCTTCGATGTCATCCCCGGCGTAGACGATGATGAACTGGGCAATGGTCGGATTGTCACGCGATTCCGGCACCATCGTCACGAAGCTCGTCACCTCGCGGGGAGCTTCTTCCACCAGCCGCCCCCAGCGTTCGAGCAGTGGGGCCGTGTCGGTGGCATCGGCGATCAGGATGCCGAAGACCACATTGTCGACTTCGTCGGCCACGAACTCGAAGGCGGTCACCACGCCGAAGTTGCCGCCTGCACCCCGAATGGCCCAGAAGAGATCCGGATCGTGTTCGTCGTCAACGCGAAGCAACGTGCCGTCGGCCAGCACGATCTCGGCGGCCACCAGATGGTCGATGGTCAGGCCGAACTTCCGTCCCATGTAGCCGACGCCACCGGCAGTGGCCAGGCCGCCGACTCCCACATCACCATAGTCACCGCTGGTCAGCGACAAGCCATATGGCTGCAGGAAGGCGGCCACGTCACCCCAGACCGCGCCCGGCTCCACCCGGATCAGCCGGCGTTCCTGGTCGAGCATCGTAATCGCATTCATGCGGGAGACATCGATGATGATGCCGCCGTCGTTGGTCGAGCGGCCGCTGATGCCGTGACCGCCGGAGCGAATACCGATTGGGACCTGTTGCGTGCGTGCAAATGCGAGGGCAGCCTGCACGTCGTCGACGGACTCGGCGAAGATCACCAGGCCCGGTGACCCGGTGCGCATGTAGGTGTGCCGGGAGCGCTCGTAGCCGAAGTCACCTGGTTCCACCGCTTTCTCGCGCAGCACCTCCGGGACAGCATCATAGGAAATCCCTGGTGAGCGGAGTGACAGCGCCTTGTTCGAGCGTGGCGCCGAGGTGTCCGTGCCGGCCCGTTCGCGTTCCCGGGCGACCATCTCGCGCACGCCAGGTGCGACCTCTTCGGCGAAGAGCTGGATCGCCCTTGGGTTGTCTCCCGGATAGATGAACGTGCTGAATCCGTGTTCCAGGGCCAGACCGGCAATCTCCTCGACCCATTGGTCGGGCGGACCCTGCAGGAAACCCTGGTTGCGTTCAGTGAACGACCCCTGGAGCAGGTTCAGCAATCGTCGTATCTCGCGGGGGGAGCGTTCCGCCGCCGCGGCGGCCTCGTCGATGGTCTGGTTTGAGGCCGCGATGTCCTCCAGGGCCAGATAGCCCAGCGATGGCAACCAGCCGTCACCTTTCTCGCCGACGAGGCGCAACATTTTCGGCTTGTAAGCGCCAATCCAGACCGGGATCTCGTGCGCTGGAACCGGACCGCGCGCCATGCCTGACACCGTATACCGTTCACCGTGGTGCCGTACCCGGCGCGGGCCAGCCTCGGCCCAGAGTCCACGCATCAGGTCAATCGCTTCGGAAAGGGAGGCGATGGATTCACCGGGCGTCTGGCGCGTGGCGCCCATTCCGGCCATGGCATCCCAGAATGCCCCCGTACCAATCCCCATCGCAAACCGGCCGTGCGAAAGCACATCGAGCGTGGCGCCCTGTTTTGCCAGCAGGGATGGATGACGGAGCGGCAGATTGAGGACGTTTCCTGCCACCGTGATGCGTTCGGTGCTGGCGGCGACCCACGAGAGCAAGGTCCACGTTTCCATCAGGTCGGCGTTGTAGGGATGGTCCTGGAACGTCACCAGATCGAGGCCGACCTGCTCCGACAACTGGGCGAGCGCCACCACGCCGTCCGGATTCTGGGCGGAGGGGTTGATGAACGTTCCGAATTCGAGGGAATGACCGTAGTCTGGCATTGAATGGTCTCATTGGTAGCCGCCTGGTCCGTGCATTCGGCACCAGACGGGAGTCGAACGTGATGCTTACGATATGTTAGCAGAAGTGGGCCGCGCAGGTCGGATTATCGAGCTGCCGCCGCGGGATGCCCGGCTGCCGGACCCTCGCCACCATCAGGCGAAATTGCTCGTTCGTACACCCTGAGAGGCGATGGAGGGCCTGCGCAAGGCCAGCCGGAGACGTGATCGAGCGGCAGAGTCACGCTCAATCGGTCCGGGGAGACTTGCTGGATACCGCCCTTCGGGTCAGAATCTGCCCTGACTATTCGAATTACGCTCGCACTACCCAGGCAAGGACCCGAGAGAGCATGGCCGTTCCCGCTGTCGATGATGCAACCATTCGCCGTTTTCCCTATCAGCAGGTGGTCGACTTTGCGGTGGACCTGCTGGTGGCGGCCGGAATGGAGCGATCCGATGCCGATGCCGCCGTTCGGCATCTCCTGATCGCCGACATGCGGGGGGTCGAGTCGCATGGGATGGCGAGGATGCCGGCCTATATCGGGCGCCTCCAGGCGGGCCTAATCGATCCCGCGGCCCAAATCTCGGTCGAGCGGGAACTGCCCTCGACCCTGGCGTTGAACGGCAACAATGCCCTTGGGTTGCTGGTCGGGCCCGAGGCGATGCGCCGGACCATCCTCAAGGCGCAGGAAACCGGTATCTGCCTGACCACCATCCGGGGAAGCAACCACTTCGGCATTGCGGGTGCCTACGCGGTGATGGCGACCGAGCAGGGGCTTGGCGGCATGGCGATGACCAATGCCGGCCGGATCGTGATTCCGGCCAACGGTGCGGAGCCGCGGATGGGGACCAATCCGATCGCCTTTGCCGTGCCGACCGGTTCAGGGCGGCCGCTGGTGGTCGACATGTCCACGTCCACCGTCGCCTGGGGCAAGATCGAAATTGCCCGGCGGGCAGGCGTGCCGATTCCGCTGGGGTGGGCGCTCGATGCGAATGGCGCACCGACCACGGACCCGTTCAACGTCCACGGGCTGACCACCCTGGGGGGCACGCTGGAACAGGGGAGCCACAAGGGGTATGGGCTCTCGTTGATGGTCGAAACATTCTGCGGACCACTGGCGGGCAATGTCTGGGGGGCACGCCTCGCCCAGTCGACGGGAACAACGGCCCAACCCGGCATCGGGCACATGATGATGGCGTGGCGCGTTGATGCATTCCGCGACTACGACGATTTCCTCGCCGACATGGACTCGATGCTGCAGGACATGCGGGACACGGCAGCGAATCCGCATGAACCCGGGGCAGCAGTCATCATTCCGGGCGACCCGGAAGCCGAAGCCGAGATCCGGAATGCCGAACTCGGGCTCCCCCTTCGTGTTGCCGTGCTCGACGAACTGGCCGGTTCGGCCGAAGCCGTTGGCATTCCCTTCGCGCTTGGAGCCTAGCGGGAGGCGGTTACAGCTTCCAGAATCTCCGGTGCGCTTCGACGGCGGTATCGAGAGCCTTTGTCGCATCCAGGCCGACTTCGAGGCTGGAGGGCATCGACTCGGCCCGTGGACCATACGGCTCGTCGACCGGACCAGCGTCGTCGAGCCCTTCGACCAACCCTTCGGCAATGGCGGCGCCGCAATAGGGGGCGTAGATCTCGCTGTAGCCACCCTCCTGGGCGATCACCAGCCTTCCTTCGCAGATATCGTCGGCCAGGTCGCGCAGCTGCCGTGTCATCGAGCGATAGGCCGAGGTCGTCAACGACATCCGGCCGAGCGGATCCATCACGCTGGCATCCTGACCGGCACTGACCATGATCAGGTCTGGCCCGAACTCGCGGATGGCAGGCAGCACGATTCGGTCGAAGGCAGCCATGTAGGTTGGATTGCCCGAACCGGCCGGCAAGGGGATGTTGATCGTCCGGCCCTCGCCCGCTTCCTCGCCGATCTGGTCGAGTTCGCCCCAGCCGACTGGAAAGAGATTGTCCTGGTGCAGGGAAATGAAGAGCACGTTGGGATCGGAATAGAAGGCATCCTGGGTGCCATTGCCGTGATGGACGTCCCAATCGACGATGGCGACCCGGTCCGCGCCGTGTCGTTGCCGGGCATGCTTCGCGGCGATGGCCACGTTGCCGTAGACGCAGAAACCCATGCCCCGGTCGGACATCGCGTGATGGCCCGGTGGCCGCACCAGCGCATAGGCGTGATGGACCGTTCCCCGCATCACGGCATCGACGGCCGAGACCACACCACCAACGGAGAGACGCGCGATCGGTTCCCCGAACTTGCCCATCGGCGCGCCATTGCCGGTATCGCCGCCAGTCGCGCTGATGTCCTTCACCCGCTGCACGTATTCCGGAGTGTGATAGAGACGAAGCGTGCCATCGCCCACCGGTTCCGGTTCGATGGCCAGCATGGCCGATGACAACCGGAAGTGGTCGATCAACTGGCGGGTGCGGCCGGCGATGGCGGGCGAACTGACGTGCGGTACCGGCTCTGGAAAGGGATAGGGATCCTTGTAGCCAATCAGGTAGTTTCCGGCATTGTGATTCAGATACTGGTGGCTGAACGCGAGTCCAACCCGGCGAGTGCGGCGAGACGGCTTGACCAACGGATCCTCCTCCAGTGACGACTGATGGGAAGGATACTCGTCTTCCCGGAAACGAAAAACGGGCGGTGGACACATTGCCACCGCCCGTCATCAGAATGCTCGAATCGACTCCGCTATCGCCAGATTGAGAGCGCCATGCCATCCATGGCGTTCCACATCCATTCGAAGGTGTTCCAGTCCCAATACTTCAGCTTGCCGTTGCCCGGATCGCTGACGTACACGCCACCATCGTCGTAGCCGTAGATGAGGACAACGTGCATGTAGGGCAGGAGCCCATAACGGGTGCCGTCGGCGGTGTACTCGTTGAACCGACCCTGTTCCCCGCGCACGCCAATCCAGACCAGCGTGGGCCGGCCAAGGTCGAGCTGCGCGACCAGGTCGTAGCTATCGCCGTACCAGGCTTCGGCGCCGAAGCCGTAGTGGTTGAGGGCTGGGACGAGCGGAGCAGCGTAGACGCCGTAGTCGGTCGTATTGCCCCACGAGCCGTGGATGTTGCCCCGATAGCCCCAGTGCGGGTTGTCGTTCAGCGGCACGACCTCCTCGAACTGGTATTCGGATGTCCAGTTCCCAAGCATGCCCGTCGCGATGGCCAGCGAGGAGTATTCGCAGCTCAGGCCGCGCTCCTGCTGGTAGCCGAAGGCGCCCGGAATGATCACGGCGTTGGTTCCGACCGGGTCGGTGGCTGTCCCGCTGCTGGAGGGGGCGCTGCCATTCATGGTCACCATCGCGCCACCGCTCGAGCAGGAACCTTCGGGGGCCACGCGCACGGTGCGACCGCTGATGTAGGAACCGTTGACACTCACACTGGCCCACAGCTTGGAGCTGGAGCCGGCCGCACTCGTGTCGATGCCGAGCCAGGCGATACCCCGGTCGTTGGCCGTGCCGGAGTCGCTGCTGATCACCGCGCCGGTGTCATCGTCGGTGGCCACCAGCGAATACGACGAGCCAGCGAGCGATGGACCGCCATCGATGCTGACTTCCACCACGCACCCCTGGGGCGCATGGATCGTGTCAAATTCCACCCAGACAGTGATGTTGTTCTGGGCATTGGCGATGGGTACAGCCATGCCCATCGCAAACACGGCAGCGATGGCTACCGCAACGAGTCGTTGCAACCGCATGATGTTGAATCCCTCCCCGGAAGACGCCGGTACCTGACAACCATCCCGTTCCCCACGAAATCAGGCGGTGCCTCCTGGCAGTCACAGGTCGATCGCTGGTACGACCGCCTGGTGAGCCTACCAGACGCTGTGGTTTGATACCACTGTACGTATATTGTGCCACAAAGACAACGTTCGGCTAGCAGGATCGAGTCAGGTCGTCCCGAAAGTCCTCTCCGAGAAAGATCCGCCGGGCGTCGTCGGTGGCGCTGAGACCCTCGGGACCGGTCGCGAAGATACCGGCAAACCCAGCGGCCGAAGGATCGGCCTCGCGCGACCGCCGGATGCGGTCCTTCAAGTCATCGATCTCGGGTCCGGTCTCCGTCGCCTGGCGTTCGTTCCAATGCGCGTGCTGGCGCAGCGTCTCGAAAATGGCCGCCTTGCGGGCGTGGAATGCATCGGGAACGTCCGGCCAGGGGAGGGTGGCCAGCATATTGGAGATCAGCGCGACATCGTGGAAGGCGAGTGAGAGGCCATGTCCCTGGCTGGGATCGTTTCGTCCCGAGGCATCACCGATCAGCACGACATCGTTGGTCGATGGTAGCTCGACCCGGCCAATGGCATTGGGGAAGAACCCGGCCGGACCGATGACCTGCCAGTTCCCGGTGGTGTAGCCCTTCGGGGTTGCATCAATCAGTGCTTCCACCATGCGGTCGCCAGTGGCCGGATCGCGCTGCAACGCATTGGCCCGCTCGGTCGAGACGACCAGATAGACCCGGGCCCGGTCTCCAGCCTGGGGGGAAACAAACGCGAATCCACCATCGAAGAACGCCTGGTGGATGCGGTCGGTGGGTAATCCCAACCCTGCCACCAGCACGCCACCCAGGGCATGGTGAACTGGGTCGTCGAGGCGTTGGCCGCCCAGCCAGGCTCGGGTGGCACTGTTGGCCCCATCCGCCCCAACCAGCAGTCGCGGCGAAAGCGTGACCTCACTCGAGTCACTGGCAATATCCACCAGCAGGGCGTCGTTTGCATCGCGCCGGAGATTGGCGGTGGCTGGCCGCCAGATCGTCGTTCCCGCACGCGCTGCTTCGGCCAGGAAAGCGTTCTGCAGTTCGACGTGATTGAAGCCAAGGCCGAACGGCGCGTCCGGGAAGTGGTCTGCCCAGTGCGATGGTTCCTGCACGACCCGGTCGCGAATCGTCTGCCAGTAGTCCTGCCGCTGGGCGTTGGCTTCGCGCTCGGCGAGGTCCAGCAGCCCAGTCTGGCGCAGGTGGGTCACACCCCACGGGTGAATCGTCTCGCCCCGGATGCGATCGTGAAACTCTGGCTGGCGTTCCACCAGGTGCACGGTGAAACCGGCACGCCGGGCCACGATGGCCAGGGATGAACCGGCGATGCCGCCGCCAATGATGACCAGATCGGATTCGAGTGTCGGCACGTTGGGACCCCGGGAGCAGACTCCTCGCGCGCCAATTCCACAGGTGTTGGCGCGCGAGGACTGATTAGTTCAATTCACCGAACATGTAGGCCACGATGACGATGACCAGCGTGAACACATTGGCCAGCGCCGCCATCTTGCCCCGCTCCACAATCGATGGGCGCTGGCTGGCGTAGGCATGCTCGAATCCGACCGGAATGATGGCGGTGAGGGCGATCATGAAGTGCCAGGAGGTGATGGACTTGCCTTCGCCCAGCAGCGAGAACCCGAGCATGTACTGGAGCAGCAGGAGGGTGGCCGCGCCGAATGAGACCATCTTCTGCCAGGAGAATTCACGGCCAGTGGCCGCACTGCGTACGTTGAGCGCCAGGGTCACGATGTAGGCCACGATGACCAGGGTGCCGACAATCATGTGAATATTCGTCATGTGCCCGATACTCTCCTTGAACCGCCGCGGCTGTCGCGGATGAGACTCAATCGCAGGGATTGTCCCCTTCGGGCGTCAAGTATGACACCGACCGGCACATTGCTCTGCCGGGAGAATTCCCGCATTTTGGTCGGGATGTCGAATGCGGTCCGGAGCCGGCCAGCGTGCTGGCTGGTTGAGCCGATGTTTCCAAAGCTCGGGGAGATCGGTATACTCCCCTCGATTCACCCCGATGCGCCGGACCACCCGACGTTCGCCATGTGTCCAGGCGAGACGAGGTCAGGGTGCGTGTTGTCGCCAGGCGGCTACCACACCAGACGAGGAAGCGATCACCCATGACGGATCACCAGGCAAACCATCACGCAACGATCGAGGCCCTGTTGGCCGAGAACCGGACATTCCCCCCATCTCCCGAGTTTGTCCGTCAGGCCAACTACAGCGATCCGGCGATTTATGCCGAAGCCGCAGCCGACCCGGAAGCCTTCTGGGCGGCCCAGGCCGATTCGCTGGACTGGTTCCAGCCGTGGGACCAGGTGCTCGATTGGGACCCGCCGTTCGCCCGCTGGTTCGTGGGTGGCAAGCTGAACGTTGCCTACAACTGTCTCGACCGGCATGTAGCCGCGGGCCGGGGCGACAAGGTGGCGTATTACTGGGAAGGCGAACCGGGAGACCAGCGGGCGATCACCTATGCCGAGTTGCTGGACGAGGTGAGCAAGACTGCCAACGCCCTGAAGGAACTCGGGGTCCAGAAGGGCGACCGGATCGCGGTCTACATGCCGATGATCCTTGAACTGCCGATCGCCTTGCTGGCCTGCGCCCGAATCGGCGCCCCGCACACGGTGGTGTTCGGTGGCTTTTCCGCCGAGGCATTGCGCGATCGCATCAATGACGCCCAGTGCAAGGTCGTCATCACCGCCGATGGTGGATACCGGCGTGGCGCCCCTTCCGCCCTCAAGCCGAATGTCGACCTCGCCCTGGAGGACACACCCACGGTCGAACACGTCCTCGTGGCGAAGCGGACTGCCCAGGACGTGACGATGGTCGATGGCCGCGATGTCTGGTGGGACGAGATCGTTCCCCGCCAGTCGTCCGCGTGCGAACCCGAGTGGATGGACAGCGAAGACATGCTGTATCTCCTCTATACCTCGGGGACCACCGCGCGGCCGAAGGGCATCGTGCACTCGACGGCGGGATACCTCTTGCAGGTGTCCTGGTCGCACAAGGCAGTGTTCGACATCAAGGATGATGATGTCTACTGGTGCGCCGCCGATATCGGCTGGGTGACCGGCCACTCCTACATCGTGTACGGTCCGCTGGCGAACTGCACGACCGGCGTGATGTACGAGGGCACTCCCACGTACCCGGCCCCCGATCGTTGGTGGGACATCATCGAGCGCTACAAGGTCAGCATCCTCTACTGCGCCCCGACCGCGATTCGCGCCCACATGAAGGAAGGCCACCAGCACGCCGAGAAGCACGACCTCTCGTCGTTGCGTCTGCTCGGATCGGTTGGTGAGCCGATCAATCCCGAAGCCTGGATCTGGTACCACAAGTACATCGGGCGCGAACAGGCCCCGATTGTCGATACCTGGTGGCAAACCGAAACCGGCGCGATCATGATCTCCCCGCTGCCGGGCATCACCACCACCCAGCCCGGCTCGGCTACGCATCCCCTGCCGGCCATCGCCGCCGATGTCGTTACCGAGGCTGGAGATTCCGTGCCCCTCGGGGAAGGTGGTTACCTCGTCATTCGCAAGCCCTGGCCATCCATGCTGCGTGGCATCTACGGTGACCCCGATCGCTATGTCGAAACCTACTGGAGCAAATACCCCGGTCAGTACTTCCCCGGCGACGGTGCCCGCATCGATGACGACGGTGACTTCTGGCTGATGGGCCGGGTTGATGACGTGATGAACGTTTCCGGCCACCGGCTCAGCACCATCGAGATCGAGAGCGCGCTGGTATCCCACGACCTGGTCGCCGAGGCGGCGGTGGTTGGGCAGCCGGACTCGCTGACTGGTGAGGCGATCTTTGCATTCGTCACGCTCAAGAGCCGGGCCGATGTCGGCGGTGAGTTTGGTGAGGAATTGCGACAATACGTGGCGACGAAGATCAGTCCGATCGCCAAACCGAAGCGCTTGATGTTCACGCCGGATCTGCCCAAGACCCGCTCGGGCAAGATCATGCGCCGCCTGCTGCGCGACATTGCCTCCGGCCAGCAGCTCGGCGACACGACCACGCTCGCCGACCCGGGTATCGTCGAGCAGATCCGCGAAGCAAGCCGCACGGGCAAGGACGAAGACTGATCGCGGAATCTGATTGAGATGTGACAACGGGGAGGGCAGCATGCCCTCCCCGTTTTGTGCTTGCAGCCGTACCTCCGGATCACACGACCTGGTGGGTTGGCGTCACCAGCCTGGCATCGTCCCGGTCAGATGTCCGGACCATGCTGTTCGAGGCCGCCAGTCCGGCAAACGTAACGACCATCCAGATTGGTGACACGACTCCGGGGAATCCCGGCAGGCCGGTGGCGACCAGCGCGATCATCACAGCCAGCACGGGCAGGCAACTCCAGAAACCGATCCAGAGCGGCAGCACGCGATCCTTCAACGCCAGCCAGGCGATGGCCCCCGCCGCCACCGTCACACCCAGCCAACCGATGAACGACCCGAAGTCGTTGAGCATGTAGTAGACGTAAAGCCCCATATCGTCGAACGCGCCGGCCTCTGGGCCGTCCGGGTGATAGATGGCCATCGCGCCCTTCCACCCATAGCCGAGCGCAAGGGCACCAGCGGCGGCGGTGATCGCCAGGGGAACCAGTGCGGCAGCGGCCTGATCGGGAAAGCGACGTTCGATGGCCGTCCGCCAGCAAGCGGCGAGGATCAGGAGCAGTGCGACGGTGGTGAAACCGGCGATCACGGACAGGTGGGCCGTACGCTGGCTGACCTGATCGATGATTGCCATGGATGTATCGAAACCGGAGCCGTCATCGAGCTCCTGGTGAATATCCAGGACGATCGTTGCCAGAAAGCCGGTGATGCCGGCGGCAACGCCAACCAGGGGCCAGCGCTGACGGGCGTGAGCAGCAGGTGGCAGGTGCGACATGTCGATTCTCCCCATGTGGTGAAGGCCAACGTCCGCATGACGCTGGCGGGTGGACTGGTGAGGTCCCATGGGGTGGTGCCAGGGCTGAATCACGGGTCGGTGAGGCCAGCCTGCATGGTGAAACGCTGCATCCGGTCGTCCGGTTCCGGGCAACACAAAAGCGGGAAACGGTATTCGCCGTCTCCCGCTGGAGGGTGGATACGTGGTTGTCGGGCCAGCTCAGGAAGCGAAGGCGATCCAGAACGCAATGGCGCCGCCCACGATGATCACGAACAGGCCTGGCAGGAGGAATCCCGCCACCGACGAAGGGTTGAAGCCTGAGGAGTAGATGCCGGACTTTTCCTTCACCGTTTCGATCAGATTCGCCATGTCTCGTTCTCTCCGCGTGTGAGGCCCGCTGGCGGGCGGCAGGGCTGCAACTGGGGTGCGCAATCTTTGCCAGCAGTGTACGGGATTTCGCCCTGCTTGGGCCATGCACCGGTGCGAGAGATTCCCAGCCGGCATGAAACGTGTGGTTGACGATGCACTCGATCTGCCGTAGGATACGGCCAGGAAACGAGTGTATGGAGATGCACATGAATGAGATATCGTCTCAGCTGAATGATCCCAACGGAGCCGGCGATGAAGGGTGGTCCGACGACTGCGAGTGTCTGCACCCATCAGCGGTGATGGCGGCACGGCGGGCAATTGGCGATACCCCGCCCGACGACCTCGCGGCCGTGTTCGCCATTCTCGGTGACGCCACCCGGATGCGGGTGCTGGTGGCACTGGGGAGTTCCGAGCTCTGCGTGACTGATCTGGCCGCGGCCACCGGGGTGAATCGCACCACCATTTCGCACCAGTTGCGGGTCCTGCGCGAGCATCGCCTGATCCGTCGCCGTCGTGATGGCAAGGTTGTCTACTACGCCGTTGACGACGACCACGTCACCTCGCTGGTCCAACTCGCGGCCGTGCACCTCGCCGAAGGGCAGGTCGAGCGAGAGCGGGCCTCGGCATGAGCGCATCGTCTGCCCCAATCATCTTCGATGTGGCCGGGATGGATTGCGCCGATTGCGCGCGCAGTGTCGAACGCGTGGTCGCCCGCTTGCCCCAGGTGTCGGATGCGACAGTCAACTTTGCCGCCGGTACGCTCACGATTCTCCCGCTGGCGGCTGACGGCGAGTTCGACGACCTCAACCGGGCGGTAACGGGCGCGGTTGACCGGGCCGGGTACGTCGCCGCGCCGCGGATCGACGG
>CAZNQC010000111.1:0-12132 GCA_964574825.1 uncultured Sphaerobacteraceae bacterium
CTCGCCTTCGCTCACCCCGACCGAACGCGACACCTACCCCTGGGCCGCGGCTGTTCATGTCCCGTGGCTGCATCCTAGCAGGGGAAGGCGATCAGGGACAATGAACGAGACGGTTGAGAGGTGTCACTCGGCGTTTTGCGGGCACACGTCCGAAGCATGGATGTCAACCGTAGGCCAGTATCGTCGTGATTTCGGGGTCCGTGAGAACTGGCAACAACGGAAACTCATCTGACCGATAGACCCAGAAAGTGCGCCCCTCGGGTAGCGATACCCACGGCGCGTCGAATCCGCACTTAGAGTCGGAATTGGAAACGACCTCAATGCCCTCGAAATGCGACTTCAGCTCGTCGACTCCGGGCGAAACGTCGCGCGAGTCGAGACTGAGGGTATGCGCCTGAGTCTCCCAGGACTCTGGCACAATGACCGAGTACTCCCCGAGTGCCGGGTGCACCCTCAGCAGCGCCTGCAGCAGCTCAGCTTCTTCGTCGGATATCTCGTAAGCGGGTATTTCGATTGTAATTGGCTCGCCCTGGGGAATCTCCACTGCATCACGCTCCTCTCGACACGGCGGCTACCAGCCGACCCCGAAGCACTGCGCCGACCACAGATTCTTGAGGAAGCGGCGCAGGTCGCCCGGTTCTGGGTTGGGATTGCTGCGGGCAAATGACTCCACGTAGCGCGCCTTGGCGCGGAACAGGGCCGGGGCCGGGGCCAGCCCACAGCACTCGACCCCCTCCCAAAAGTAGCGGTGCAACTCGCCGCCCCATTCCGGGTGCTTCTTGTCGGTCGCCAGCCAGTGATGGGCGGTGAACCCGACAAACGCCGGCGCCCCACGGACGAGCATTCCAAGGGCAAACGAGTCCTTGAGTGTTCTGTAGGTTTTCTCCGGCGGGTCGGAGAAGAACAGGTTGGGTCGGGAGGCCAGCAGGCCACCCCAACAGGACCCGGAAAAGACGACAGCTTCACTGGTCCACGACTCGTCCTTAAAGACTTCCTTGCCGATGACGACGTTGCCTCCAGCGTCGTCCAGCAGGCTGATGGCGACTCCGAACGTTCCGTGCAGTAGGACATAGAGCCGACCGGCTTGGCTGAGTTTCTCGGCAGTCTGCACCGCGTCCGGCACCGTTTCACCGACCGGGAGCGGAAAGGACGTCAGGGCTCCATCTCGGCCTCTTCTGACCAGGGCACCGAAGATCGCCGGCCCAAACGTAAAGTCGTCGGCCTTGAGTCCTTCTGCGTGTGTCTTGGTAGGCTTGGAGTTCGGGCGAGAAGGCAGGATTGGCACTCTCGAGACCGGGACAGTGGGGAGTAGTGTGTCCCCCAGAGCGCCGTAAATGTCGTCGCTCCACACCAGCCCATCGTCCCCCTCCCTACCCCCCTTGCCGCAGAATACTGAGCGGGACGGAAACGTTGCGTAGTCCCCCACAACCACGACGCCGTCTGGCCGGGACGGCATCCCCTCCACCAGACCCCTGATCTTGCCCAGCAATTCGTATGGCCCAGATCCGTGGATTTCGTGAATCTGCTGCCCATTGCCGACGCCGAGGTGCCCGAGAACGTCGCCATCCTGGGCCAGCTTCTTCATCGCTCCGAGCGAGGCTCTCGTCGCCACGAACAGGAGCTTCTCGTGCCGAGACGCACTGCCCCCGCTCGTGCCCCTGCTTGATATCCCCATGGTCTTCAGGAGCGCATTGAGTATTTCCACTGATGGTCCTCCCCTGATTGGCTGCTATGCTAGCGGTCAACACATCTTTTGTCTATCGGGGATATTCGCCGCCGGACCTGCACAGGAGTGCGACGAGCCGTCCCTCTTCCGAAGGCTCCAGTGCGGAGTCCCGGCCGGGTCCGTCAACTCCTGCACCAGTCACTGGCGCAGTACAGGATCAGCCCACCTCACCAAGTGGCTGCAGAGGAGGTAATCATGCGGGTCGTGTGTATGAAGAGTCTCGTGATACAGGTGTTGATCTTGGCCATGCTGCTGGTGCCGACGGCAGCGTCGGCCCAGGATGCGTCTTCGCCCAGCACACCGGTGCCCCACCCGGACGGCATCGAGTTGGACTGGGTCGGCATTGAGGATTTTGAAGGGGTCGGCATCGTCGGGCTGCTGACGGCGGAGCTAGAGCCTGGGCTTCCACTGACTGAGCGCACGTCCGGCGGGACGTTCACCATGCGGGTGCTGTCGGGCGGCACGTGCCACAAGTTCACCCATGCCTCCGACGATGTGATAGTTCTGGCCACCATCGTCGATACCCCGAATCAAACGTCCAACCCGTGCGGAGCCGAGGCAACGGCGGTCGAGTGTACGACAGACGCAGACACCGATTCGCATGGCTGCCAGGTAGAGCTCCAACCAGGGCAGTTGGTCTACCTGCCCGAAGGGAGCACACTCGCACGCTCGGGATACACAAATTCTTCCTTCAGCAACCCAGAATCCGCCCCAACGGTGCTGCTTTTTGCTGAGTTCTACGCCGACGACGATGGCGGGGCATGCCGCGGTGGGTGCTTCTGATTCTCGATCATCCCAGCGGGCCACGGCGCGGGAGTAGAAAAGAGGTCCGTCCGCGCCGGACCCCGCAGCAACCGCCCCCCAATCCACCAGCCGATGGCTTGCTGCAGTGGATGTCACCAACACGTCAGCCAGGTTGATCTGAAGTCAGCGGCCGAGGGTGAAGGCGAGGCGAATTGCCTGTTCGATGACGATGGCTTCGCCTTCCACCCAGGCGCGTTCAAAGTCAACGAGCGCCAAGTCAGACCGGGCCTGCGCTACGGACTGGTCGTACCTACTTCGCAGGGGAGGGGGAAGAGGCACACCGTGCTGGCGGCGCCAGGCGGATGTGGCGGAGAAGAGAGTGACTCCGGCATCCCACCGGCGCCGGGTAATGGCCGTAGCGGCGATACCCTCGAGACACTCCATGATTCCCAAAATCTCGCCGGCTTCGTCCCATTCTCGTAGCGCCTCCAGGTGATGAGCCAACGCGGTATTGTCGTCGCCTTCGGCGTGAGCCAGGCCACCGAGTTCGTCCAGCGCAAACGCCAGACCGAGTTGGTCTCCAACCTCAAGAAATCCTGCCCGGGCCCGGGTCAGCCAACGACGAGCATCCTCAACTCGCCCGTCGAGACGGTCTGCCCGTCCCCGCCACACAGCCGCCCAGGCAGCTCCACCATCGTCGCCAAGGTCCCGGCGAACCTCGAGCGAAGAGGCAAATACCTCGCGAGCGATAGCGTAGTCACCCTCAGCGAGCGCCACTGTTCCCAGATTCTGCGAGGCCAGAGCGACTCCACGTTTCCATCCTTGAGTCTGGCAAAGCCGCAGGGTAGTTTCATGTGCTACTCGGGCAGCGACATAGTCACCCTGGCTCAATTGCACCAGCCCCAATCCGGTCAGGGCCGTACAGGCGTTGAGATCGTCGCCCAATTCCCGGTAGATCGAAAGGCATTCCTCGTAAAGACGACGAGCGGCGGGATAGTCTGCCAGGTCCACAGCGATGTTGCCGCGCCGGAGGAGTGCCTGAGCCCGAATTGCTGACCGGTCATCCTGCGCCAGTATCAACGCCCGGTCCAGCCAATCTCGCCCCTCGGTCAACCGCCCGCTCGCCGACCAGAAGTGCCACAAAGCGCTACCAAACCGCTGGCTCGCGGCCGCGTCCTCCCGCCGGATCGACCAATCCAGCGCGGCCCGCAGGTTTCCGTAGTCGGTTTCCAGACGCGCCATCCAGGCCGCCTGATCCGGGCCGGTCAGGCCGTCCTCCCCTCGCTCGGCGACGTCGAGGAAATGCGCCGTGTGCCAGTCGCGGACCGTCGATTCCTCCTCACTGGCGGCCAACTGGTCCGTCGCGAACTCGCGAATCGTCTCCAGCATGGCGAATCGTGGCTGACCATGGGCATCCTCGAAGCGCTGCACCAGACTCTGGTCCACCAGTACGGTCAAGAGATCCATTGCGCGCAGCCGCTCGCCCTCGGCAATCACCGCCGTGGCCGACTCCAGCGTGGCCCCATCGACGAACGCGGCAAACCGGCGAAAGGCAACCTGTTCCTCAACCGTCAACAGGTCATGGCTCCAGGCGATCGTGGCCCGCATCGTCCGTTGGCGTGTGGGCAGGTCCTGCCGCCCTCCCGTCAGCACGCCCAGCCGGTTGCCAAGCAAGGATTCGAGATCGCCGGGAGAGAGCATCTTCATCCGCACGGCCGCCAGTTCCAGCGCGAGCGGCAATCCGTCGACACTGGCGCAGATCGCGCCAACCGCCCTGGCATTGGCATCCGTCACGATGAACTGCGGATGTCCTGCCTGCGCCTGCCGGATGAAGAGCTGGACTGCGGGAGATTTCACCAGATCGCCCGCGCTAATCTTGCGAGCCGGTTCCGGCAATCCAAGCGGGCGGACTGGATATTCCTGCTCGCCGTCAACGCGAAGCGGTGCCCGGCTCGTCGTGAGCACGGTGAGCCCCCGACAGACGGCCAGCACCTCCGCAACATCGAGCGCGGCGGTCAGCAGGTGCTCGAAGTTGTCCATCACCATCAGGAGTTGGCGATCCTGCAACTGCCGGGACAACGCCTCTATCAATCCTCGATCCGGAAACTCCCGAATGCCCAGCGACTTGGCGATTGCCGGGAGCACCAGCTCCGGATCGGCGAGACCAGCGAGCGACACGAACGCGACACCGTCGGCGAACCCACCGCGGACATCAAGCGCTACCTGGGTCGCCAGGCGTGTCTTGCCGACCCCACCCGGTCCGGTCAGCGTCACCAACCGGATTCCGGAGCCAGGCTGAACGAGCGCCGAGACGTCACGGACCTCGTCCTCACGATCGACCAATGAGGTGAGCGGTTCCGGAACCGCCGTCAGCACGATCTTCGCCACGGGCAAGGGACTGGGTGTCGACGGTGATTCAGATGGAGGGTTGGCTGCCGCTCGCAAGGCGGCGAGGTCCTCGCCGGAGAGATCCAGGGCGGCGGCCAGCAACCGCACCGTTTCCGGATGCGGGCGGCGCTTCACGCCGCGTTCGAGGTCGCTGATGCCGCGCGCGCTGAGACCAGCCCGCTCGGCGAGCTCCTCCTGGGTCAATCCGGCAGCCCGGCGGTGCCGGCGCAGCTGGTCCGCGAACGACTCGGCGTTCATCTGTTTCCTGCCTCCCGAACCAACGGTGATCGGGACCCGGCACCAGCATGCCACACGACACCCGTTTTCTGAACTCCCTTTCGCGAGGTGGGTGCGACTCAGCATGTTGCATGTCGCCGTGGTGAGGATGCACAGACCTCCGCGGCTTCGTTCGGGCTGACGTGGATGAGGTATCGCGGAGGCCGAGCATCCCTCCATTTGGGGCTTGGAGTCTTCCGAACTGCCTATGGACGACCGCACCGCAAATCCGTGAGTCACACCCTCGCGAGGTCTCCGCGGGTTGCTCCGCTGCATCCAGCGATGGGCGGCATCAAGGCCAGGCCCGATGCTCGTCCGGCTCGGGCCAGAACGCGGCTGCGCCGCGACGTGCTTCGCACGAGGATGGAGCGTGTCTCACATTCACCGATGGCGTGCAATTTGGCCGTTGAATACCGGGTCGACATGGAGTCGACCCCTACAAAACGTTCACTCAGCACTGTTATCACCTTGCCATATGAGGCCACTCCTGTTGTCCCAGGCCTCGTGAGACAGGCTCGATGCTTCGCTCCGCTCTACATGACGGTCTCACTCCTCATTCCAGGGCGCTCCACTCCAAACGACGAATACGCCCACCCACGCGCAGCCAATCGCGTGGGTTTCGTGTGGATGTCGTGCATGGGATCACCCCCTCCCCAGGAACAGACTCGAAGGCAGGGATCGATCACCGATCCACGCCGACATTTCCGCTCGCGTTCGACCCCAGCAGCCGGAGGAACCCCACTTCCGGGAAGGGAGGTGCAGCACGAATCACCGGGACCCACGGCCTGTGCCAGACGCACCGGCCTGCACCGTTCGACCGTCACCCACACCGGTTCCCGCGACCACCAATCGCCCGGTTCCGGACCGGCTTCCCAATCGTCGCAACGCCTTCAAGGAGCACACAATGAATGCCAAGTCCTCCGGTCCGGCTCGCATCATCGCCCGGATCGCTGCCCTGCTCACCATCGCCTCACTCCTGACCGCCTTTGGCCTGGCTGCCGCAGCCCACACGCCGGCCGCCAACGACCTGCTGGCGACCCGCTACTTCGACAGCGTGATCGAGGATGGCAGCCTGCAAAGCGCATCCACCCTTGTCGCGGCGAACGCCGTGTTGCACACCCCCGAGGGCACCTTCGTAGGTCCGCAGGGCGCCAACGACTTCGCCACCGATATGAACGCCACGTTCGCGAACCTCGACTTCCAGGTAAAGAGCATCGAGGTCGCCGGCGACACGCTGGTGATGCCGTTCACGCTGATCGGAATCAACGTCGCCAGTTACGAAGGCCGCACCGTGAACTGCGCCGGCGTGGCCGTGCCAGGCGTTGCGGTCATCACCTTTGCCGGCGGCACGATCGCCGAGCAATGGATTTCCTACGACCAGGCGATGCTGCGCTCGCAGATTGATGCCTTCAACCTGATCGACGCGGCACTGCGACCTGGCTGCGCGACACAACTGCAGCCGGTGGCACAAGCGGTTGCTACGGCAGATGCGGCCCTGCCGCCGTCGTGCCTTGGAGCGAACCTCTGTGAGCTTCCTTACTAATCACCCGAGTTCCCGATCGACCACCAACTTCCGGGTGGAGCACAGGCTGCCCCACCCCATTCACAGGAGATCAACCATGTTTCCTTCATTCACCCCCCTCCCCGCCGACCACTTCTCCCGTTCGAATCGCACACTGTTCCAGCTGACGCTCGTCCTGATCCTGTCCGCCTTCATCCTCTCTGCCCTGGGCGCGGGGTCGACCCGGGCAGCTGATACCCAACCAACGGTGAGCGCCAAGGTCTTCGATGCCTCCGCGAACCTCATCTCCATTCAGGGTGATGGGTTCACGCCCGGTGGCCGCGTCCAGGTCTTCATCACCGACCTCACGGGCACCACGCTCCACGAACCGGTCTGGACGGTGGCGGCGCCAGGCGCACCGTTCGGCGACTACGGGAACTACAGCGGGGTTTCCGGCTACGGCGATCCCGGCACGATCAACCTGGTGCTCAACCTGGGTGACCAGGCGACCTACGGGCCAAACGGCAGCCAGGATCCGGCCCGCGGCTACGACGCTGGCACCGATCTCGGCACCCTGCAGTTCGCGTCATCGACCCAGGTTCGGGCATTCGACGAGTACGCCAGCACCTGGACCAGCTTCGCCGTGGTGACCACCGAACCCGATTCGACGCTGGAACTCCGGCGCGGATATCCCATCCGGTACGACGTGCCGCAGCGGTGCATGAGTTTCATTCTCTGCAGCTTGCCGCTCTAGCGCCTCACACCTCAACCATCAGCGCCAACCCGGGTGAGGGCAACATCGCCCTCACCCCCACCCACAGGAGAATCACCATGTTTCGTTCATTGACTCTTCCACCGGCTGATCGCATTTCCTGTCACGCTCGCGCCCTGCTTGGATTGCTGTTCGTGCTGTTCCTGAGTGCATCCGCCCTGGTGGCGCCAGGAACAAGGGCGGCCGATCTGGCGGTCACACCCCCGGAACTGACCGCCATCACCCTTGGTTCGACCGGATTGATCCACGTCAGCGGTGACGGTTTCACCCCCGGTGGCCGCGTCCAGATCGTGATCGTCGACTCCTGGGGGAACGCGCTCCACGAACCGTTCTGGACCACGGCGGCGATCGGCGGCCCGTTCGGTGCCGACGGTCTCTACGTGAGCAGCGGCAGCATTGAAGCCCCAGGGACGGTCAATCTCGTCGTCAAGCTGGATGCGACCGCCATCTACGGCCCGCACGGCAGCCAGGACCCTGCCAACGGATACCACGCCGGAGTCGACGTTGGAACCCTGCAGGACGCGTCCGCGATCCACGTTCGGGCACTCGACACGCAGTCCAACCTCTGGAGTGGCCTCGCCAGGGTGAACGCCTGAAGCGATTCGTCGCCAAAGATCGTCCAGCCAGTCAGTCGACATTCACGTTTCGGGAGGGGCGTGGGGAAACCCATCGGCCCTCCCGGAGCCCACAGGAGATCACGCATGCCTCCCAATGCACACGCCTACCCGATGCTGCCCGTCATTCGCCGTACCCGACTGCTCGTTGGTCTCACGCTCGTCCTGCTCCTGTCTGCGTTGATCCCCGGAGCCACCGGTCCGCAGACCGCCAACGCCAGCGTCGCCACACCCACCCTCCAGCGTGTCGCCACCATCCTGCCAGGAGGATTGGTCTCCATCCATGGCGAAGGCTTCTCCCCAGGCGGAATGGTCCAGATCGTCTTCGTCATTCAGGGCGATGAGGCCTCGGCGAGCTCCTCGCACTGGGTGATCGCCAACGCCGCTGCGTATGGACCGCACGGCACACAGGATCCCGCCCGCGGCTACGTGCCAGCAGGATCCTTCACCACCATCGTCGACCTCGACGCTCCTGCGATCCACGGCCCGAACGGCAGCCAGGACCCTGCCCAGGGGTATCGTCCCGCCACAGGTGGTGGCAACATCCTCAATGCTGAAGACCTCCGGGTTCGCGCGTTCGACCACCAAACCGGGTACTGGAGCAACCTGGTGGCGGTGGACGCAACCTTGATGGAATTCCCCGTCAGATCCATCATCCGCACCCTGCCCCGGTCGTGCGTCGTCTTCATTCCCTGTTACCTGCCGTAGTCACGCTCCAGTCATCGCCTTCGCCCCCATCGGGAACTTCCCGGTGGGGGCGAGTCGTGCTCCAGGCAGACTGCCAGCCAGCTGTGTGGGCAGTGTGTGGGTAGCACGCGTGGGCTGCCCGGCGGCGGCGCAGGAGACTGGAATCAGGGGAGGACCGGTACCGCCTCACCCACCGACCCGGTGATTCAACCAGGAGCTGACCATGACCCAGCTGGACTCCATCATCACCTGTTTCTGGCACGCGACCGTCGTGGCAGGAGTCCTGGGGCTCGTCGACGCTGGCACCACCCTGCTGCACCTCGTTGGAGGATTCCGATGACCACCACCAGTCCCTGCGATGGGTCCCAATCCGAGATGACGACCGGCTTCACCTTTGCCGACGAACATCTGGTGATGCACCAGTTCATGTACGAAAGCTCGGCCTCCGACGCGAGTTCACGGGGATTTCTGCCCGACGACGACGAACCCGGAACGGTGCCTCGACACGAGGATGCGTCCCTGCAAACGCCAGCCCGGGTGCGGATCCGGGCCTACCCATAGGACATCCCACCGGCAGTCCAGCCGGACTCCACGACCCACCGCCCTACACCATTCATATGGAAGGACCACGACATGAACGTCACCCTTGCCGCTGCCCGCGCTGGCCTGTTCGCACTTTCAACCTCACTCCTGTTGACCGGTACGGTTGCGGCGACCTCGGCCCAAACATCGCCCCTTCCGCCACTCTCGATGCATTACGTCGACGAGATCCTGGACGGCAATGACCTCGTGGCCGCATCGGCCCTGATCTCGCCTGGAGCGATCCTGACCACGCCCGAGGGATCATTCGTCGGCCCGGCCGGAGTTGGCGAGTTCACCGCCGAACTGGGCGAGTCGTTCAGCAATCTGGACTTCGAAATCACCGGCACCCACGTGGACGGGGATGACCTGGTGATCGAGTTCACGATGACCGGCACGCAAACCGGCACCTACCAGGGAATCCCCGGCCGCTGTGCCGAGATCAGCGTGCCAGGCGAAGCGACCCTGGACCTCGACCAGGAGATGGTGCAGGGACAAGTGATCGACTACGACCGGGCGGAGATCGTGCGCCAGGCATCGCGGTACAACCAGCTGGCGTCGTTCGAGGGCATCTCGTGTGCCAGTAATACCGTGGCAGTCAGCGCCATTGCCGGAGCCATGGCCAGAGCTGCCGCCGGGCTGTTCCAGGGCAACCTGCCACCGACGGACACCGAAGACCCGGACAGCCGCTGCCTCGCCGCCGCGATGTGCGCCCTGCCGTAGCGCAGGTTCACTTCACCATACGCAAACGCGCCGGATGTCGATCTGACATCCGGCGCGTTTCATCGTCTTGTCGAAGGCAGCGAGATCCGCTACGAGGCGGCAGCCTTGTCGAGGTCGATCGCCAGCGAGTTCATGCAATAGCGCAGACCACCCATCTCCTGCGGGCCGTCAGGGAAGACGTGACCGAGATGGGAGTCGCAGCGAGCGCAACGGACCTCAACGCGGACCATGCCGTGTGAACGGTCTTCGATGTTCCTGGTTGAACCCGGGATCGCTTCCGAAAAGCTGGGCCAGCCACACCCATGGTCGAACTTGGTTTCGCTTTCGAACAGCGGGTTGCCGCAGGCCGCACAGCGATACCGTCCATCGTCCCAGACGGCGTTGTACTCACCGGTGAAGGGTCGTTCGGTACCCGCCTCCCGCAGCACGTGGTACTGCTGCGGACCGAGGAGTTCGCGCCACTCGGCTTCGGTGGCCGGAAGTTGCTTCAGGCCGGGGTCGTCAGTGCGGGTCGTCATACCGGGGTCTCCTCCAGCTTGCGCGGCATGGCACAGGTGACACCCGTGCCGCCAATGCCGCAGTAGCCATTCGGCACCTTGTGCAGGTACTGCTGGTGGTAGTCCTCTGCATAGTAGAAGGTGTCGAGCGGGGCAATCTCGGTGGTGATCTCCGGATAGCCCGCCTTCTTCAGTTGTTCGCGGTAGGCCTCGCGAGCCAGTTCAGCGGTTGCCTGCTGGGCTTCGGCGTCGGCCGGAATATAGATCGCCGACCGGTACTGGGTGCCGATATCGCCGCCCTGGCGCATGCCCTGCGTGGGGTCGTGGGACTCGAAGAAGAGCTTGACCAGCTGCTCGTAGGTCACGCGGGCCGGGTCGAAGACGACCATCACCACTTCGGCGTGGCCGGTTTGCCCGGTACAGACTTCCTCGTAGGTTGGGTTGGGGGTATAGCCGCCGCTATAGCCCGCCGCGGTCGTGTAGACACCATCGGTCTGCCAGAAGATGCGCTCGGCGCCCCAGAAGCAGCCCAACCCAAAGTAGGCGATCTCCAGATTGTCCGGGAAGGGCGGCTGGATGGGCGTGCCAAGCACGGCGTGAGTGGTGGGGATGTCGAAAACCGGTTGCGGACGCCCAGGCAGGGCGTTCTCGGGACCAGGCATTTCCGACTTCCTGCCCAACAAGCGATCGAGAATCATGTGAGGTACCTCCAGTGAGTTTCCGTGCACGGGAAGGCACGCGGCGAAACCCACGTCTTTCCATTGTACGGATCAGGTCCAGATTCCGATACAGGCCACTCTGGCAGGAGATGCGCGAATGCTCGTCTGTGGGTAAGCGGTTGCCCCGGTTGACCATCCCCGGCAACCATCGCCCCCACGAAGACGTAAATCCAGTGGCACCTCGTGATTCTGGAGTTGTTCTTGTCGATATCATTGTCTGCCGTCTTGCTGGGCCTGCCGCTGGTGACCGCCGGGGTCCTGCTGCTCTGGAGTGCCGTTTCCGTCATCCGGCAGTCACGCCGGGCGGCGGCCTGGCCGGTGCATCACGCCACGGTGTTGACCAGCGGCAGTTCCACGATTGGACTCTATCGCACCTTCCCGTCTGGCGGTGTGGCCCGGCGGCTCGATCTCCGCTACGCCTGGCTGATCGACGGTCACCGCTTCGAGGGATCCCGGGTGCGATTCACCATCTGGCGGCTGGGTGGCCAGTCCGCCGCCACCACCGAGTCAGCCCTGGCCGGCCTGGTCCCGGGTGCCTCGATTGAGATTCGCGTCGATCCTACCAACCCGCGCGAAGCAGTGGTGGATCCAGCCGTTGATCAGGCCGCGGTTCTCACTGCGCTGTTGGTGGGACCGCTCTTCTTTGGATATGGCAGCTGGCTCCTGCTCACTGGCAGTGGCCTGATTGGCTGAGAGCAACCCCGGGTCCCTCGCATTGCCCCCAAGGCGGACGAGTGCTGTCCCCTCGATCCCTACACTTGGACCGGAGACGAACAAACCTACGTGACGGCGGCCCACCCGCGATGATTGCCAGACAAGGATGCTGCATGAACGGAACCCGGGAGACCTTCCTGGCGATTGCCAGTTTTCGCTCGCACACGCGAGAAGTGGTCGTGAACGTCCTGC
>CAZNQC010000112.1:0-2437 GCA_964574825.1 uncultured Sphaerobacteraceae bacterium
GGTGGCGGTTGCTGTTGGTTCCGAGGTGGTGGTTGGTTCAGGCGTGGCGGTTGGCTCGGATGTTGGTTCTTCGGTGGGAACCTCGGTCGGTTCCTCCGTTGGAACCACAGTCGGTGCTTCGGTTGGCTCGCTGGTGGCGGTCGGCACCTCTGTGGGGGCCTCCGTTGGTTCGAGTGTCGCGGTCGGTGCTTCGGTGGGAACCTCGGTCGGGATCGTGGTTGGCTCCACGGTCGGTTCGGGTGTGGCCGTCGGAACGTCGGTTGGCACCTCGGTCGGTTCCTCGGTTGGAATCAGGGTTGGCTCGGATGTCGGTTCTTCGGTTGGAATTTCCGTGGGTTGTGCCGTCGGTTCTTCCGTCGGTTCTTCCGTGGGGACTTCCGTCGGCTGCTCGGTCGGGGCCTCGGTTGGCTCTTCCGTGGGAATAACCGGCGGGATGACCGGCACCTCGATCGAATCCTCCTCGCCGCTGCAGGGCGTGGCCGGACCAGGAGTCGCTTCCGGCGTGGCCCCGCTGGGCAGCACCGATGCCTCGGTGCAGGTGACGGCCGCAACCTGCTCGGCATCGTCGGCAATGGTGCCGGTGATCGTGACATCGAGCGAGACGGGATCGGTGCCCGGGGCGGCGATGGTGCCCTGGAAGATGACGGTATCGTCTCCGTCGTTCCAGGTGGCCTTGCAGGTGATGCCGGGGGTAGATTCGCAGGCGGCATCAGTGACGGTGAGGCCCCCGATGTCGCTGAAACGCACCATCCAGGTAATGGATTCGTCCTCGCCCGTGCCGGCCGGGTCGATGGTGATGGTGGTGTCGATGGTGAGCTCGTCCCCGGCGGTGGGTTCGGCCGGATCGAAGACCGTTTCCAGCGTGACCGGGTCGTCGCCAAGCCGGTTGGTGGTGGCGAGCGTGCCGCCCGGGATGGCCAGGGCCAGCAGCAGGGTGATGATGGTGACCACGGGAATCCGGGTGCGCATGCGAAAGGTCCTTCCGGGCGACGGGTAGTGAAGGGATGACACGGCATCCGCTGGAGGCAAGTATCTGGAATCACCTCCTGGTGTGCCAGCCAGAGGCGTGACCGGGTGGATGGTGCCCGGTACACTGGCAGGACGAATGAGCGCTCCCCACCGTGTCGGGGGGCGCCTCGATCACCACGTGTTGACCGGGAGGATGCATGACCGACCAGATCCCCGACGAAGAGCCGACCTCCACCGAGCCCGATGCGGCCGGTGGCGAGGGGAACGGCTGGCGGAGCTGGCTGGGCAAACCGGATTCCCACGGGCGACCGATGGGCGTGTACCTGATCCTCGCGGCCGGGGTGCTGACCCTGGTGGCGCTGATGCTGGGGGTCTACCTCTGGTCTGGCGATCGGACGCGGGAGGAACAGCCGATCTGCACCACGATCGATGGGCCCCAGGCCCGGCAGGCAGTGGTGGACGGTCAGGTGGAGCGGTTCACCCTCACCTACAGTGCAGTGATCGAGACGCCCGAGGCGGAGGGCTGGGGACCAGTGCAGGCGAGCCTGAACTATGCGGATGGCCGCTGCGCCTATCTGCCGCAGGGGGTGTCGAACCAGCAGGCGCTCTACGCCATTCTGGGGGCGATCACCTTCTATAACGAGACGACCGACGGAGCCCAGATCGAGGTGATCTACAGCGGCCTGACCGAAATGGATCCGGTGCTGTTCGAGACTCCGACGAGTGTGGTGGTGCCAACCGAGATTCCGGAAACCGAGGAACCGGCGACCCCGGTTGCGACCCCGACGCCCTCACCATCGCCCACCCCAACCGAGGAACCCTCCACCCCGGTGGCGACTCCGGCGGGCACGCCCACTGTGTCCGCCTCGCCCGCCGCCCGGTTGCTGCCAACCATGACGCCCTCCCCGACTCCAACCGAGGAACCCGAATAGCGGAACCAGGGAACTCGCGGGGTGATGGCTGGTTGGCCAGCTACGCCCGTGTCCCTCGATGGCAATATCGTTGCAGACGACAATGACGAATGTGATGGACGAGTTGCCGACCTTGCCTATCATTATGTCGGGTTTCGAGGGCGTCAGCCGGCGAGGGATTCGACGACTGCACCCCGGACATCCATTTCGAACTCGATGTCCACCACCGGCGGGCGACTGACGTGCCAGCTGAGGTCGGCCATGCCCCCGAAGCGTGCGGCCAGTTCGCCGATTCGCTGCAGCCCGCTTTCGTGAACGGTGTAGACCTGAATGGAGCCAGCCTCCGGCCAGCCATAGCCCAACGCCTGGAGCCGCGCTTCCATCGTGCCCACAACGTAATCGACCTTCTCGCGCATCGCTTCGGGTGACGTGTCACCCAGCCGGACGATGTGATCGCGATAGTTGGCGTGGCCCTCAGGCACTTCCCCACTCCCGGCGACGATAAACCCGCCCCGCTCGCGGCTGGATGAGACGGCGTACGAGAAGGCCGCCAGGGA
>CAZNQC010000112.1:2537-3681 GCA_964574825.1 uncultured Sphaerobacteraceae bacterium
ACCCCTTCGATGTACCGGTATCCGCGCTCCGCCAACTGGTGAACGGTCATCATGTCTCCCAACGTTTTCCAATCGAGTGCCATCGCCATATCTACCTCCTGATCACACATGGCGGCAGGCGTGTCAAGCTCATGTGTACGTACGGGATGTGTGCATGGGTGTTGTCGCGGGCAGCGACGTGTCCCATTCTCGGCAGTATGGTGATGTCAGGAGATCGACCGGCATGGGAGCAATGCACAGAATCCTCGGCGAATGCGTGCTTTGCCCTGGTCAGCAGGGAAGTCCCAGGCAGCCTTGGTCGGAGAGATGGCATGAGGTCACTGGCTGCCGTGTAGGCTTCCCCTCTGGGTGTTGCGCGATTACCCTAGCAGTCCCAGCGATTGACCAGATATGTTCTTTGTCCAATCGCCTGTTGGACAATTGCCGAAGGAGCGCAATCTCGCGCTTCCGAACGAAACGAAGATGGCGACCCAATTGTGCAGGCGTCCCTTGCACAATGACAGAGACCTCTTCTGGATCGCCGTCTCGGGACTCGACACCTGCAGCGAAACCCCTGACAATCACCCCTCGACACAAGGAGTCACCATGTCCATCTTCGACGTTCACGTTGACGCGCTCACCGGCGGCCCGGCTGACCTCGCGCAGTACCGCGGCAAGGCCGTGTTGCTGGTCAATGTCGCCTCCAGATGCGGACACACCCCGCAATACGCCGGGCTGGAGCGACTCCACGAACGCTACGCTTCCCGCGGGTTCACCGTGCTTGGCGTGCCGTGCAACCAGTTCAAGGGTCAGGAACCGGGCACCGCCGAAGAAATTGCCGAGTTCTGCTCCACCACCTACGGCGTCACCTTCCCCATGACCGAGAAGGTCGACGTCAACGGCGAAACTCGCCATCCGCTCTACGCCGAACTCGTCGATGTGCATGACGCTGACGGGTACAGCGGGGACATTCGCTGGAACTTCGAGAAGTTCATCATCGCCCCTGACGGCACCGTCACCGCTCGCTTCGCCCCAGAGACCGACCCCGAAGACCCGCAGGTGATTGCCGCGATCGAAGCAATCCTTCCAGCCTGACGTGCCCACTCCCCCAGTACAGATATTCCCTTGAACCTGCTGGCTGATCACCCGTCGTAGACCGAGCGCC
>CAZNQC010000112.1:3781-12038 GCA_964574825.1 uncultured Sphaerobacteraceae bacterium
TTTTCTCTCTATTTACCGGTTGGTCGCGTCCCAGCGGAAGAAGCGGATTGCGAACGCCATCGCCACCGCGAAGATCCCCAGCAGCACCAGCAGATCCACCCAGATTGCGCCAATCCCCTTGCCGTACATCATCGGCTGGCGCAGGGCCTCCACCAGATAGCGCAGCGGCAGCACCTTGATGATCGGCTGCAGCCAGTCCGGCATCGAGCCAATTGGGAAGAACACGCCGGAGAGGAACAGCATCGGGAACGTGATCAGGTTCGCGTAGCTGGCGGCCGCCTCGGTGTTCTTCGCGAATGACGAAATCGCGTAGCCGATTGCCAGGAACGCCAGCGCCCCAATGAAGATGGAGAGCGCAATCAGCAGCCAGTTCCCGCGCACCTGCAAGTCCCAGACCGCCATCGCCAGCCCGATCAGGATGGCCGAAGTCGCGAAAATCACCACGATCTGCGAGGCGATCCGGGCCAGGATGAACTTCCAGAGCGCGAATGGGGTCACCTTGATCCGCCGCAAAATCCCCTTCTCGCGGAATGAGGTGAACGCGGTCGACAGGCCGATGATCCCGGCATTCATGATGCTCATCGCCAGGATGCCGGGCACGAAGAAATCGATGAACGTGATGTCCCGGGTCGATACCGCCAGGGTCTCGATCGGCACCTGCTCACCACTGCCGAAGATCTGGTAGAGCGCGTTCTGGGTCGTCTGCTGGGCGATCGACCCCGTCGGTCCGCCCTGCTCGTTGTAATAGAACAGGATCGGCGAATCTGGCCCCACGGTCTCCGGCAGCACCAGCACGATCTGGCGGTCGTTGTCGTTCAGGGCGCTCAGTTCATCTTCCTCGGTGCCCTCGTGCAGGTGGAAGGCATCGGAGAATTCCAGCCCGGCCATCACTTGCTGGCGAACCGGACCCTCGGACCCGGCGATGCCGACATCGAACGACGACAGCGAATCACTGCCGAACACCGCGCCGAAGATGAGGATGAACAGGGCCGGAAACGCCAGGTTCCAGAAGATCGCCTGCCGGTTGCGGACGGTCATCTTCAGGTTGGCGACGAGCATGGCCAGGAACGATTGCATCAAAAGAACCCTTCAACAGAAACAGTCATCGTCACTCTTCGCCCGCGTCGGGTTCGTTCGGGCCGGAACGATCGGTCGCGTCGTTGGGGGTGATGGCATCGGGGGGCGTGTCCGCCCCCCGGCTACGGATCATCCCCTCACCGATCACCCCGAACACCACCCCAAAGGCGATGCCGAGGGCAATGTTGTCGAACACCACGCCGAAAACAACACCGAGGGCGATCCCCAGGCTGAGGCTCATTCCTGTACGCACGGTCAGTCTCCTTTCGCCGCTGCGGCCCGGCGGCGGGCAGCCCGGCGCTCTCCGAGGAAGCCGAGCGTGGCGCCAACGAGCACCCCGGCAACGGTGCACAGCACGATCCAGTCGGTGCCGAGACCGAGTCCGATTGCCCCGCCGATGGTCGACCCGGCAATGATGCCGATCAGCATCGACACTCCGGCCAGGTCGAAGAAGGGTGGACGCTCGGTCATGCGGCGCGTCGGCGGCCAGCCGGTGCGGCCGCGGTCTCGTCCGCTGGCGGTTCATCCTGGGCGTAGGTGCGGCCGGTTTTGGCCAGGAACACGTCTTCCAGCGTCGCCCGCGTCGAGCTGAGGTCGTCCAGCACCAGGTCGGTGGTGGCAGCGTGACCAAGCAGGGCGGTGATGGTGGCCTGGGCGTTGTTCGTCTGCAGGCGGAGGCGCGGCACGGCCTCGTGGGTGGCGACGGTGGCGGAGACGACGCCCGGCATCGCGGCCAGGGTGGCCTCGTCAACCTCGCCGCTGGCAATCGCGGCGGAAACGGTTGCCTCCAGCGCCAGCGAGCGAATCAGGCCGGCTGGGGTGTCGCAGGCGATCACCTTGCCGCTATCCATGATCGCGATCCGGTCGCAGAGCACCTCGGCTTCTTCCATATAGTGCGTCGTCAGCACCACGGTCGTCCCGGCGTCACGCACCCCGAGAATCGTTTCCCACAGGTTGCGCCGGGCGTGCGGGTCGAGACCGGTGGTCGGTTCGTCGAGGAAGGTCACGCGCGGGGTGTTGACCAGGGCCAGCGCGATCGAGAGGCGCTGCTGCTGGCCGCCGGAGAGTTCGTCGACCCGGGCCTTCGCCTTCTCTTCCAGGTTCACCATCCGCAGCAGGTCGGGCGCCCGGTCGTTCGGATTCGGGACATCGTAGAGACTGGCGAAGAGGCCGATCAGCTCGCTGGCGTTGAGGAACGGAAAGAGGGCCGTGGTCTGCAATTGGACCCCGATGATCTTCCGCACCTGCTCCGACTGCCCGATCGCGTCGAGGCCATCAACGGTGATTGTTCCGGCATCTGGCGTGCGGAGACCTTCGATCATTTCGAGCGTGGTCGTCTTCCCGGCGCCGTTCGGACCGAGAATGCCGAAGATCTCGCCTTCCTGCACCTCCAGATCGATGTTGTCGACGGCAAGGTGCTGTTTGTAGCGCTTGGTGAGGTCACGGGCTTCGATGATGGTGGGCATGGGCGAGTTTGTTCTCCTGTCACGCGTGCAGGGTCAAACCCCGTCGGTGAATCCACGCCAGAGGATACCGCATGGCTCCTGGCGCGGGTGCATGTCTCCGGCATCAGTGAGAGAATGCTTGGAACCGATCCGCGTCGACAACCCCATTCACACAATCGAAGGAGTCAGCATGACGTTCCCGCGATGCCTGAAGTCGTTGTCCGTTGCCCTCATCCTGATCGGTCTGGTTGGCGTCCCTGCCGTTGCCCAGACCGATACTGCCGCTGTGGTGATCGAGGTCTACACCTGCCCGGCCGGAACCGATCCGTCCACAGATCCAGCCGTGTTGGCCGAGACCTGCCTGGAACCGGCCGCACCCGTTTCACTGACCGTGGGCGATGGGTCGACCTGGGCAACCGGTGCCGATACCACCGGGGAGGCGCCCCAGGTCGCGCAGTTCGAAGGTCTGGAAGCGGGGGCGCTTCAGATCGTCGAGGCGCTGCCCGAGGGCATGGGTGAACCGGTGGTGACCTGCACCAAGAATGATCCTGCTGCCCATGTGGTCGTGTTCACTTACGACCTGCCTTCCGACAGCTTCGAGTTCCGGGCGTTCGCCCAGAAGGTCGACCCAGGGACGACGCTTTCGTGCCGCATCTTCCACCTGCCGCTCGCGGTCGATGCGCTGGCCAGTCCGGTCGCCGCTGACCCGGGTATCGCGATGACCTTCCACTCGTGCCCGGCCGACACGGATCTCTCAGTTGTCGTCACCGATCTTGCCAACGCTTGCCAGGAGCCGCTCGGCGTGGCTGCGGTGACGGTCACCGGGGATGGCTATGCGGGGTTCAGCAGCCAGATGACGGCTGCGGCACCGGAACTGGAACTCCTGCTCGACGAGCTGCCAGCGGGTCCGCTGGTGCTGACAGCGACTGCCGAACCCGGCACCGAGGTCGGGCGCCTGGTCTGCGCCGAAGTTGGTGCCGAGCCGGTGGAACTGGCGGTACAGGACGGCGCCACGGTCGAATGGACCTACGCGGAAGGCAGCAGCGTTGCCTGTGATGTCTTCATGGTGCCGGCACCATCGGCAACCCCGGAGGCCAGCCCGGCTGCATAACGAACCGGTGATGAGTTGGGACAGTGAGGAGGGGATCGGGTGCGTGCCCGGTCCCCTCCCGCTTGTGAGCCATGGACCTGCGGGCTCTTACGGTCTTCGAGAGGAGTTGTGTTCATGAGCCACGATGATCGTTCCATCACCAAGGGACTTGATGTCGAGCTTCCCCGCGCCGGAGACGGGGTGTCGTTGGCCGTAGCCCCCATCCCGGAAGACCTCGATCCCCGCTCCATCGCGGATGCGTTCCTGCGGAAGTGCATGACCGAGTTGCGGCGCAGTCTGGGTTGGTCCGACTATCCGGATTCGGCGACGTCCGATCGGCCCTCGGCGGCCGACTGACTTCCGACCTTGGCAGCCTCTCCTGCCTTCACTCACATCCCCCGTGTTCCTTCTACAGCACGCGATAGTGGGCGACGAGTTCCTCATCGACCTCCACGCCGAGACCGGGTCCCTGCGGGATCGGGATCTCGCCGTTCACCATTCGGATTGGGGTGGTGCAGAGCGTGTTCAGCAACGAGCCGGTCGAGACGTTGTATTCCAGGAATCGGGCGTTCATCAGGTAGGCGTTGAGGTGAAGTGACGCCGCCTTGAGGATGTCCGTCAGCCAGGCGTGGGGGATGCAGTCGATCTGGCGGCGAGTGGCGAGGTCGGCGATCTGCTTGCCGACGGTCAGGCCGCCGCAGCGCGAGAGGTCCGGCTGCAGTACGTGGGCGTGCCCCTCGGTGACGAGTCGTTCGAATTCCTGGTAGCCGCTGAACTGCTCGCCGGTTGCGACCCTCAACGTGGTGCAGGCGTCGGCGACTTCACGCAGGCCGGTGATATTCTCCGGATGCAGGAAATCCTCCAGCCAGAAGATGTCCAGCTCCTCCAGTTCTCGCACCAACCGGATCCAGTCGCGAAGTGCTCGTGGCCGGTAGAGATTGCCGGTCGTGCCGTACCAACCGGCGTCGACCATCAGCGTGATGTCCGGTCCGGCCGCCTCACGCGCGGCGCGAACCAGGGCGATGTCGAGCGCCAGGTCCTCACCGAACACGCCCCAGCCGAACTTGATCGCCCGGAACCCATGGTCGAGGTATTCGGCGACGGCCTCCTTCATCGCTTCCGGTGTGGGGCGGAACAGCGTCGAGGCATAGGCGGGCACGCGGTCCCGGTACGAGGCGCCGAGCAGCTTGTGGACTGGTTGGCCGAACGCCTTCCCGGCGACGTCCCACAGCGCGATGTCGGCCCCGGAGAGCATGTGCATTCCCGCGCCGGATCGTCCGTAGTAGGCCATCGCCCGGTATGCCTTTTGCCAGAGCCGTTCGCGTTCCAGTGGGTCCTCACCGATCAGCGCGTCGCGGAGGGAAGCAAAGCCCATCACCCCGCTGGAGGGCGCGTTGACAATGGCGTGCCCGGTGTGCGGCTGGGTTTCGATGTCGGCCCAGCCGGTGATCCCCTCGTCGGTGTCGATCCGGAGCAGGCTGATGAAGCGGACACCGTGGGCTTCGCTGGCGTCGGCCGGGGCGGCGTAGTTCTTGCCGGTGTCGAGCACCATCGCCTCGACGTTCGTGATCTTCACGGCAGGCACCTGCTTTCGGGGTGAGCGGTCAGAAGGTGAAGGCGACCTTCATGGCGTGGTCGCGGTCGTGTTCGGCGGTCTGGAAGGCGGTTTCATACTCGTCGAGCGTGAACTGGTGGGTGATGAGATCGGCGAGGCGCAGGGCGGGATCGGCCAGGGCGGCGATCGCGGCGGGGAGCCGATCCTGGTCGTTGACCGCCCCGACGATTTCGAGTTCGCGCAGCAGCAGGTCGAACAGGTTGACCGGAGTGTCGCCCGGCAGCGGCCCGAAGACCACCAATCGCCCCTGGGGCCGCAACAGGTCCAGCGCCAGGTTCACCGCCGAGGGGTCGGCGACAGCCAGGATGATCGCGTCGTACCCTCGGCCACCGTGTGCTTCCCGGAGTGCGTCCCGCGGATCGACGCCGCGTTCGGTCAGGACGGTGCGGGCCGATCCGGCGAACGCCAACCGGCTGGCGTGACGCCCGGCAATGACGACCTCGTCCGTCGTGACTCGTGGCGCGAGCCGCGCCATCATCATGCCGAACGGGCCGTCCCCGAGGATGAGCAGCGACTGTCCGGACTCCAACGCGGTCTGGTGGAGTGCTTCCAGGCAGACGCAGACCGGTTCGGCCAGCGCGGCCGTGGTGAACGAGACGGTTTCCGGCAATGAATGGACCCGATCGGCCCGAGCGACGAAGTATTCGGCGAATGTGCCCTGCATCGTCAGGCCGAAATGGTCGAGGTTCGGGCAGAGATGCCCCTGACCGGCCCGGCAGGTGTCGCAGACTCCACACGGATGGACCGGATGGGCAGCGACCCGCTCCCCGATCTCGAGGCCCGTCACCTCGCTGCCCATGGCAACGATCGTGCCGGCCCCTTCGTGCCCGAGGATGATCGGCAGCTGGATCTCGAACGGATTGCCGCGCAGGTCATGCAGGTCCGAGGTGCAGATCGTCGCGGCGCCGGTGCGAATCAGCACCTGGTTGGGTGCTGGCACCGGCGGATCGATCACGACCAGGTCCAGTTGGTCGATGGCGGTGAATTGCAGGGCTTTCATCGGCGTGGTCCTCGCATCAGGGCAGCACGGGATACGGTTTCACGGCGCCCCGGGCGGCCATCGGCATGAAGCCCTCGGCAAACGCGACCCCGACCTGATCGCCGCGCATGGCATCCAGCTTGGCGGTCAGTTCCCCCAGCCCTGAGCCAACCGCCGCCTGCATCGCCACCTCCTGCGATTGGTGGTGCCCGCTCAGCAGCTCGACCTTTCGGGCATGCTGGTCGGTGATGTCGACGTAGTGCGTGGGAATGAAGGCGAACGGGCCGTGCGGTTCGACGCAGAAGACGGCTGGATGGGCGGCCAGCGGCGGTGAATCGGTCGGCAACACCGGCAGGCAGGACTGCATCGCGCAATGCCGCACCAGGCTGTGAGTGGTGGTGTGGTCGAGATTGTAGTCCTCGTGGAAGTGAGTGAAGACCAGTTCCGCCCCAGTCGCCCGGATCGCCTCGATCAGGGCCATCCGTACCAGTGGCGTGTCGTAGAGGAATTCGTCCGGTTCGCCGAGGTTGATGTAGGTCGCGTCGATCTCGCTGGCCAATGCCCGGAGTTCGGCGTCGCGAATCCGGGCCGCCTCGGCCGGGTCGATCTCCGGCTGTTGCACGAACCCTTTCGCCCCATCAGTCAGCGTGATGAACCAGAGGCGGTCGCCCCGGTCCCGGCACTTGAGCATGGTGCCGAGGCAGCGCATTTCGTCATCCTGGTGCGCCATGATCGAGACGACGTTCATGCGGCGGGCTCCTGCGGAACGGATGCGGGGCGAGGTTGCAGGCTCATTCTACGGGGGTTGGCGGCGACCGCAATGGGCTGGTCACGGGTACCATTCGGGGGCGTGCGCCGTGCCCGCCTCGCTCTCCCTTCGTGCTGTGACTGCCCGTGACCGTTTCCCCCGCCGCTCGCCGGACGCTGCCGCCCCTGATCCTGGCGATCGGCATCGCCGTGGCCGCCTTCAACATGCGCACCGCCATCGTGGGAGTCGGGCCGCTGCTCGATACCATTCGCGGCGATCTGGGCCTGTCGACCACCGTGGCGGGCCTTCTGACCACCCTGCCGGTCGTCTGCTTCGGCGTGCTGGCCGGTCTGGCGCCTGGTTTCGCGCGGCGAATCGGGATCGACCTGATGATCTGGCTGACGATGGTCGGCCTGACGGCGGGTATCCTGCTGCGCGTCTTCCAGCCGGTCTGGATGCTCTTCTTCGGCACGGCGGTGATCGGGGCCTCGATCGCCTTCGCCAACGTGCTGGTGCCGGCCGTGATCAAGCGCGACTTCCCGACCCGCACCGGCACGATGACCGGCGTGTACACGATGTGCCTGACCCTGGGTGGGGCGATGGCGGCGGCGATGATGGTGCCGCTCTACGAAAAAACCGATCTGGGCTGGCGCGGCGCCCTCGCGACCCTGGCGATTCCCTCGACGCTGGCGGTGATCGCCCTGTCGCCCCGCCTGCTGACGAACCGGGCGAGCCGGGCGGATGCGATTCGGGCCGATCCGGTCCGCCCGCGCCTGTGGGGGGACCGGTTGGCCTGGCAGGTGAGCCTCTTCATGGGGCTGCAGTCGTTTGTCTTTTTCGGCATCGGGTCGTGGGTGGCGGTGTTGCTGGCCGATGCCGGGCTCTCCGATGCCCGGGCCGGGTTCATGTGGTCGCTTTGCAACGTGGCCGGGTTGCCGTCGTCGTTCCTGATGCCGCTGGCAGCCCAGAAGGTGCGGAACCAGCGGGTGCTGGTGGTGGCGCTGGTGGCGGTCTGGGGTGTGGCGGTGACGGGGTTGTTGATTGCTCCAGCCACGGCGACGATCGTCTGGATGATCCTGTTCGGGATTGGCGGGGGTGCCGCGTTGAGCCTGGCGTTGATGTTCATCGTGCTGCGTTCGCCCGACGCGGTGACCGCGGCTTCACTCTCGGGCATGTCGCAGGCGGTGGGCTACTGCCTGGCGGCCTTCGCGCCGTTCCTGTTCGGGGCCCTCCACGACCTGACCGGTGCCTGGCACGCGTCGGTGGTGATGATCCTGCTCATTCTGGTGGCGATGCTGCTCGT
>CAZNQC010000113.1:0-5667 GCA_964574825.1 uncultured Sphaerobacteraceae bacterium
CAGCCCATGGAATCAACGAAACTGGGAATTACCGAATAAACGAATTACCGCGGACGTATTTCACAGGGCATCCATGGAGGAACTGCCTCGTGCTAGGCTGCTGGCAGCAGCTATTCGGGGCCACCGTGGTCGTCATGCCACATGGGAGCGACTCCAGTCGTGAGCGTCATCATCACCCGATCCAGACCGTCGACTCGCTACGCACTGCCGGTTGAAGGCTCGACCCATCTCTACCTGATCCGGCACGGGCAGACCGAAGCCAATGTCCGCCATCAGTTGGCCGGCCACACGGACGTGCCGCTTGATGACCTCGGCCAGCTTCAGGCCGCGCAGGTGGGTGAGCGAATGCGCTCGATCACCCTGCAGAACATCGTCTCGAGCCCACTCCAACGCGCGCTTCGCACCGCCGAAGCCGTGGCTCATCACCATCGCCTCGTACCCCACGAAGACCATCGGTTGAAGGAAATGCACTTCGGGGTCGCCGAAAACCTGACGCTCACCGAAGCCGGCCAGCGCTACCCAGAGATTCTGACCCTGCTCAAGGACCCCACCAACGCCGACTACGCCTGGCCCGGCGGCGACCGGCGGTCGGACTTCCACTCTCGCGTGTTCGGCGCGTTCGCCGATATCGCCCAACGCCACCGGGACTCGTCGCTGGCGCTCGTGGCCCACGGCGGCGTCATCGCCTCGATCGTCGCTCAGCTCGATGGTGGGTCGCCCAACGACTACGAGACCTACCAGATCGCGAACTGCAGCGTGACCCATATCGAGGTCACCCACCATGGATCGCACCTGCACCTCGTCAACGACATCGCCCACCTGGATGTCGTTCGCACCGAACCGTTCACCTATGCCGATCCCGGCACGCTGGTTCATACCAGCACCCACACGGAGGACATCGCATGACCATGTCGCTGACGGTGCTCGGCGGGAGCGCCGCCTCGGTCGGAATCGGCCAGGGGTGCGCCGGCTACCTGGTGTCGAGCGACTCCACCCGCATCATGCTCGACGCCGGACCGGGCACCTTGCTGGAATTGCGGCGGCACACCGACTTCCGCACGCTGGACGCGGTCGTGATCTCGCACCTGCATGTCGACCACATGCTCGACGCGGTCGCCATGCGGTTCTCGCTCGCCTACAACCCGGTTCGCACCGGCCAACGCGTACCGCTCTTCCTGCCGCCCGGTGGAATCGCCTTCTTCGACCGGTTGGCCGAGGTCTTCGCCACCGATGATGCGCCAGAGGACTTTTTTCGGCAGGTCTTCGATCTCGCCGAATACGACCCGGACGCCCCACTGCAGATCGGAGACCTGACACTGACCTTTGCGCCAACCGTGCATTTCATTCAGTGCTGGTCGATTCGCGTCCATCCTGCCACTGGAGGCGACGTCTTCTACTCGGCCGACACCGGACCGGCCGCCGACCTTGCTGCCATTGCGGCGGGAGCCGCCGTCTGCGCCATCGAAGCCACCACCCCCGCCGGGAGTGAAGGGAAACTGCCGTTCGACAAGCGCGGTCACCTGACGGCCACCGAGGCCGGAGAACTCGCCGCCAACGCGGGCGCCACAACACTGGTGCTGACCCACATGTTCGAGGAAAACGACCCCGGACAGTCCCTCGCCGAAGCTGGCGCGGCATTCAGCGGCGAGATTGTCAGGGCCGTCCCCGGCACGGTCGTCACGTGGTAACGCCCGCCTTGGTCGACCTGCCCGGCGTGAGCCTGGGGCACTCGACACTCCGCGACGCGCAAACCGGCTGCACCGTCATCCGCTTCGACCAACCGGCCCTGACCGCCGTCGATGTGCGCGGCGCAGCACCTGGCTCCCGCGAACTCGACCTCCTCGCACCCGGACAGGCGGTCCAGGCCGCCGATGCGATTCTCCTGACCGGTGGCAGTGCCTTTGGCCTCCGCGCGGCCGAGGGCGTGATGGCCGGTCTCCAGGCCATCGGTCGCGGCTATCCGACTCCAGCGGGACCGGTGCCAATCGTGCCAGCCGCCGTCATTTTCGACCTTGCCGTCGGATCGGCCATTGCGCCCACGGTGGAAGACGGTCGTCGTGCGTTCGAGGGTGCAGTCCCGCTCTCCGCAGCCGGGCAAGGCGTCATCGGCGCTGGCGCCGGAGCCACCTGGGGAGCCATCTCCGGCACGCCGCACCCGGGTGGCGTTGGCATCGCCCAGGCGAACGTCGCTGGAGGGCTGGTGACTGCGATCGTGGTCCTGAACGCGTTCGGCAGCGTCTCCGGGGATCATCGCCAGGGATTGATCGAGGCCGATCTATCCAGCTTCGGACCCGGCCGCGCAACCTCGCTCATGTGTGTGATCACCGATGTCCCCTGCGATCACGACGTGTTGCTCCGGATGTCCGTGGCTGCCCACGATGCCCTCGCCCGTAAGGTCATCCCGGCCCACACCTTGCTGGATGGCGACATCGCCTTCGCCTCGACCTTGAGCCGCGGAACGATCGATCTGCCAACCAGTCTGCGGCTCTGCCTGGCAACCGAACTGGCGATGGAAACTGCCATCGACCGTGCTGCCAGTCCGGAATCGACGCCACAACAGGACAGGGGCGCTCCCGGTCCGGTGCTACACTGATGGTCACGACCGAAGCAGGCGCTCCGAGTGTCCTCGATCCCAGGCAGGCACAACCGGCATGTCCCTTCAACCCGTTTCCGGGGCCCGGCGCCCCACCATTCTGGCCGGAGCAGGCACGTCTCCCCTTGGCTCCCTGGGCCGCACGCTCCGCGCCGCTGAGTCCCTGCAATTCTTCGCCATCGATCTCGACCTGCGTCAGGCGTTGTTGCTGCCTTCCCCCCAGGCCCTCGGCCGGGTCGGCAACCAGAGCGTGGTCCGAGTCCGCAGCGCATGGATTCCCAGTGCCATCAACGGACCAATGGCCAGCGCCCGCTCGGAAGCGCTCTGGACTGCCTTGCGGCATGCGGCCATGCATCTTGGCCTGCGAACCGTGGTTATCCCGCACCGCTCCGAAGTCACCCGGGGCACCTGGCTTGGCAGCGAGTCACGGCGCATCTTTCGCGAAAGCAGCCTCGGGATGGTGCGACACGCCATCGGCATCCGGGGCGCGGCGATCCAGCGCGGTCACGAACACCTGCGCGAGTTGCAGATGATCCGACACGCGGCCGAAGAGTGGGACCTGGACCTCGCCCTCGACCTGACTGGTGATGTCCCCCACTATCTGGAAGCCGAGGCGGCAATCCTCCGCCTGATTGGCCGCCTGACGCTGGTACGCATCCCTTCCTGGGTGTCCGCGAACGGCGAACTCAACACCGCCGACCCAATTTCCCGCCGGGTCGTCTCGATCCTGGCCGACCAGGGTTACACCGGCACCATCAGCATCGTCCCCATGCGATCACCCTGGCACATCTCGTGGCAGCCTCCAGCGCCCACGTCGAGCGAGGAATGGACTCGGGCCATGATCCTCGACCAGTACGCTCGCCAGCGCAGCGATGATGCACCGGCTCCGTACATCTCGCCCGAGATCTATCGCGAATATCCATAGTCGCGGAGCATCCAGCCGACCACACCCTCTGGCCGCGGTCGCAGGGTGTCACTTTCCAGCCAGCAAAGAGGAATCTGTGACAACCAACCTTGACCTTCGTGAACTCGATCGCATGCGTCCGCCAGCCGAGGCCCGCGCCATCGTCGATCGCCACATCCGGTTGCTTCCGGCTGAAACCGTTCCGCTCGACCAGGCCGCCGGGCGAATCCTCGCCAACGATCTGATCGCCCCGGAAAACCATCCGCCGTTTCCAGCCTCCACCATGGATGGTTTCGCCGTGTTCTCGGGCGACCACTCCCCGTGGCGCGAAATCATCGGCGACCAGCACGCTGGCAACGTCCTCGACGTCGAGGTCACCGATGGCTACACCGTCCGCATCATGACCGGTGCCCCCGTTCCCCCCGGGGCCGACGCCGTCGTGCCAGTCGAAGCCACCGACCTGAAGGAGGACCATGTCGTCATCCACCAGGAAGACGTCAAGCCGGGCGATAACGTCCGGCCAATCGGCTCCGACATCCGAAAGGGTGACGCCGTCCTGGCCGCTGGAACCTGTCTGGGACCACCCGAAATCGGCCTGGTAGCCAACCTCGGCATCAATCCCGTCACCGTCCGCCGCCGCCCCCGCGTCTGTGTCCTCTCAACCGGGGATGAACTGGTCGAACCAGGCGAGCCGCTCGGACCGGGCCAGATCCGCGATTCGAACCGGTTCAGCCTGACCGCGGCATTGGAAGCCGAAGGCTGCGAGGTCACCTTTGCCGGCAAGGCCCCTGATCAACGTGAACCGCTCGAACGGTTCCTCCACGAGCGGCTTGCCAGTGACGATATCGTCATCACCTCCGGCGGCGTCTCGATGGGTGATCTCGACCTGGTCAAAGCCATCCTGTTCGAAGACCCGGCGATCGATGTCCACTTCCGGCGGCTCTACCTGAAGCCTGGCAAGCCGCTCAACTTCGCCACCTCTGGCAATGCCCTGTTCTTCGGGCTGCCGGGTAACCCCGTCTCGTCGCTGGTCACCTTCGAGGTCTTCATCCGTCCCACCATCCGGCAGATGCTCGGCGCCATCGAGGTCGATCGCCCACTTGTCCCGGTCGTGCTCACCCACGATGTCGAAGCGTCGGACCGGATCGAGTATCAGCGGGGCGTTGTCAGTGTCGATGCCAGCGGCTGCCTGGTTGCGCGCAACACCGGACGCCAGGTGTCGTCGCGGTTGGCCTCATTCGTCGGCATGAATGCCCTTCTCGTGATCCATCCACGCGAACACACCTATCAGGCCGGGGAAACAGTCCAGGCCATGCTGATCGGTGCCCCGCGCGCCATCGCCTGAGCAGAAAGAGAACCCGTTCATGCCAACGCCGAAGCTCGAAACCCTCCGCGCCAGTCTTGAGCCAAACTGGACGATCTCACCGGCCGCTGCCAACGCGCCAGCCAGTCCAGATCGCCAGGGCAGACCACTGGAAATCGAAGATATCTATCGACTGACGCTGGCTGGTGATCCGCAGGTGAGTCCGGACGGTTCCCAGATCCTGGTTACCGTTCAGCACATCGAACGTGAGGCGAACGAGTATCGCGCAGCTCTCTGGCTTTACCCGTCGGCGGGTGGTGAAGGCCGGCAACTCACATCAGGCCAGTGGAACGACAGTTCGGCCCGCTGGTCGCCCGATGGCACACAAATAGCATTCATCTCCAAGCGGGACACCAAGGCACCACAGATCTGGATTCTGCCAGTGAGTGGCGGCGAGGCACGCCGCGTGACCGACCTGGACAATGGTGCAGGCGGCCCATCGTGGTCGCCGGACAGTCGATCGATCGCCTTCACGAGCCTCGTCAATCCGGAGGGATTCGACCCCGATCACGACGTGAAGGTCATCACCTCGGCGTACTACAAGTTCGATGGCAAAGGCTTCATCGACGGCAAGCGAGGCCAGATCTTCACGATCGACACGACGGCCGTGGATGCAAAGCCGGTCCAGTTGACCGAAGGCGACTTCGAGCACGACGCACCAGCCTGGTCACCGAATGGCAAGGACATCGCATTCATCGCCAACCGCAGTCCCGATTGGGACGTCGTGCGCGGCAACGATGTCTGGACCATCCCGGCCAGCGGCGGCGAACCCCGAAAGCTGACGCCTGGTACGGGTGCCTGGAATGC
>CAZNQC010000113.1:5767-10511 GCA_964574825.1 uncultured Sphaerobacteraceae bacterium
GCCCTCGTCAGCGACCGGGGAACCACCCGCGTGATGCGATTCGACGCGGCTTCTGGTGCTGCCACCGTGCTGACCGGTGCCGATCGGCACGTGACCGGGTTCGGACTGCTGGCGGATGACGGGCTGGCGATCGGTGTTACCGACCAAACCACCCCTTCGGAGGTTCGGCTGGTCAATGCCGACGGTGAGTCCCGGTTGACCACCTTCAACGACACATGGCTGGGCGAAGTGGAAGTCGTCCGGCCCGAGGAGTTCTGGGTCGAATCAAATGGTGAGGCGATTCAGGGCTGGCTGTTGCGCCCGAAGGGCAACGTGGCCGACGGAGCGAAAGTGCCACTGATCCTCAACGTCCACGGTGGCCCGAATGCGCAGTTCAGCAACGCCTTCTTCCACGAACTCCAGCTCTATGCTGCCCGGGGATTCGCCCTGGCCTACATCAACCCGCGAGGATCGGTCGGATACGGAGAGGCCTTCGCCGATGCCATCACCGCCAACTGGGGCATTGCCGACTCGCCCGACTTCCTGGCGGCGATCGATCACGTCGTCTCCCTGGGCGGTGTCGACGAGTCGCGCGTGGGGATCACCGGCGGGTCGTACGGCGGATTCGTGACCAACTGGATGCTCGGCACCACCGACCAGTTCAAGGCGGCCGTAACGGATCGCAGCATTTCAAACATGGTCAGCATGTACGGAACCGACGACATCGCCCTCCGGTCACTCGATCCGGAACTGGGCACACCGTGGGACAACCTGCAGAAGTACTGGGATCTTTCACCGCTCAAGTACGTGGCGAACATCACCGCTCCGCTCCTGATCGTCCATTCGGAGAACGACTTCCGCTGTCCGATGGAGCAGGCCGAGCAACTTTTCATCGCACTCAAGCGATTGGGCCGCACAGTGGAGTTCGTCCGCTTCGCCAACGAAAGCCACGGCCTCAGCCGGAACGGCGGACCAAAGCATCGGGTAGAGCGCCTGCAGCGCACCCTTGGCTGGTTCGAGAACCACCTGTAGATGCGTTCGGCGCTGGTTCCTGACGTTGCCCGGCGGGATGCGATACCCTTGCAGCAACACCTGATCCGGCGCTACCTGAGACCTGTCCATCGAACCACCAACGACCTCGACCGAGGTGAGGACGCGAGGACCGCATGACTGATACCGGCCGCGACTACGTCGTCAGCGATGTCGAATACAACGTGATCACCACCCTGGCCACACTTCTCCAGAGCGAGGATGTGCTTGCTGGCTACACCGAGGACGCCGAACAGGCCGGAGAGGAAGAGATCGCCGCCTTGTTCAGCGAGCTCCGCGCCCAGCACCGTGCCATCGCCCAAGGGTTGCGTGCCGTGCTGCAACGAAACCTTTCCGACTGATCATCCCCAAGACCTGGCACCTCGATCGATCACGCCCCGGAGCTTGCCCGCGTGACCTCCCCCGCGCCCATCACCATCACCATCACCGTTTGCTACTTTGCCATCCTGCGCGACCTGCTCGGCAAGGGCCAGGAGACCATTTCGATCGAGCCCGGCACCACAGTCGGCGCGGTCTATCCGCTGGTCACCGGCAGCAACGAACGTCTGGGCCGCTTGCGCCGGTCGATGATGGTGATGGTCAATCACGACTATGTTGACGACGACCACGTGCTGCGTGACGGCGATGAGCTGGCCTTCATTCCGCCCGTCAGCGGCGGTGACCAGGCGAGACTCTTCGCCATGACGACCGAGCCACTCGACCCGCGTGCCGTCGAAGCGCTGGTGGCAGCCGATGATGCCGGGGCGATCGTCACCTTCACTGGCACCGTCCGGAATCACGCCCGTGGCCGGGATGTCATCGCGCTGGACTACGAAGCCTACGAACCCGCCGCCGAGAAACAACTTGGGGTGATCGGAGTTGAGGTGCTGGATCGCTGGCCCGGCATGCGGATCGCCATTCACCATCGCCACGGCTATCTCGAGCCCGGGATTGCCAGCGTGGTGATCGCCTGCGCCTCAGCCCATCGCGCAGAAGCGTTTGCTGCGGCAGCGTATGCCATCGACCGGATCAAGCAGATCGTGCCGATCTGGAAGAAGGAACACTATGTCGACGGCTCGGTCTGGGTCGGCTCCGAAGCCGAGTACCAGGCTGAACTCGGACGATAGCGTCTTCCCTGCCCCGGCGACCTCATCGATAGTCAGATGCTCTCGGCGTCGTCACCTGCTGGGGACTTCGTCTCAGAAACTCCTTCGTCAACGAGATCGCGGTAGACCGGCAGGCGCTTGCCGAAGCGTGAACCCCAGGTGCCACGAGCGATGAGGTTCGCAAGCGAATTGCGATCCTCCTGCGTAAGCGCAAAACGCTGGCGATTCGTCATCTCCGCGAACGTTTCACGGTCGTCCACCCCCCATCGCTGCGAGGCGATTCCCCGAATCTCGCGGCGACGCTCCCGGCCAAGTTCCACAGCCTGCTCGAGCGCCGCCAGTTCTGCTTCCGGTCCGCGGGCAAGCGCGTGCAAGCCGATGGCGACGACGTGACTGACGGTGGCCTGGCCGGTGAATACGAACCAGTCGCGCACAAGGTCGGATTGATGACCGCCTTCCGGCTGCTGCAGACCGAGCACCCCATCCACGATCACCACTTCAGCCGAGTCAGCACCCGGATCGTCGTCCCCGTAGGCGAAAGTCGAGGCCGTAATGCCGAAATAGGGGCGGAGTAGTGCCCGAATCAGCACTTCGGCGGTCGGGCCGGCATCGAGCAGGCGAACAACCGTCGTCTCCACACCGTCGGGGCGAATCGGTGTGCGCATCGCAATCGGGCCGACACCATCCAGCACCAACGCAACGTCAGACGTGATGACATGCGTTTCCGCGAGGAGTGTGGCCTCGGCGCTCGAGAGGAGGGCGACATCCTCGGAGGTCACGTCGGCTGCGGTCAAGCCCTCTTTCACCGTGACCGGCACGGAGGTTTCAACCCAGCCTTCGGCAAAGGGCACGGCGAGCAGGGAGGTAGTCAGGGTGTCATCGATGAGCAACGTCATGCGGGTGCTTTCTGGCGACGGGCGGGTGACCCAGTGGAATTAGAGGAGTGCGCGAGTATCGAAAAGCTCGTCGAACTGGTCGAGTGGGAATTTGGGATACGAACCGAAGACCTTCAGGTCCTTGACCATCTCGCCCAGTTCGGTCAGCACGTCCTGGATAGCGGGATCGGTGCGGTGCCCTTCGAAGTCGAGCAGGAAGACGTAGAGTCCGAGCCGCCCCTTGATTGGACGCGACTCGATCTTGGTGAGCTGGATGTTGCGGTCGGCGAAGGGCTGGAAGACCTTGAAGAGGATGCCCGGCACATTCTCCTTGACCGTAAACGCAATCGAGGTCTTGTCGTTGCCGGTTGGTTCGGCGTCCGACTCGGCGAGCGCGACAAAGCGGGTCAGGTTTCCGCGAATGTCCTGGATGTCGCGGGCGAGGACCAGGCCACCATAGAGTTCATGGGCCCGGATGGGGCCGATGGCGGCGCGAGTCGGATCCCCGGACTCGACCACCGACTGCACCGCACCCGCCGTGGAAAGGGCCGCCTCCTGCTCTGCATTGGGCAGGAACCGGCTGAGAAAGCGGCGGCATTGGCCGAGTCCCTGCGGGTGCGAGACGACTGTGGTGATGCCATCGAGGGTGGCACCCGGCACGGTCACCAGCACCTGGCGGATCGGCACGACGACTTCGGCACAGATCATGAGGCCGGTTTCGTGGATGAGCAGGTCGAGCGTGGTACTGATCGGACCCTCGATCGAGTTCTCGATGGGCAGCACCGCGACTTCGGCCAGACCGGTTTCGACGGCGGAGACGAGGGCGGGAATCGTGGGCACGGCCACGAACTCGGCGTCGGGCCCACCATAGAGCAGCCCTGCTTCCTCACTGAAGGTTCCGCGCGGGCCAAGAAATGCGACTGCCATGCTGGTCAGGTCCTTTTGCAACACCGGTAACGGAGATCAGGAACGTTTTCGGTATCCTACCCCAGCGACTCCCTCGTATACTCACCGGCATGACCGAGCAACCATCGCGGCCGGAGCGCCGCCGCCGTCCCAAAGGCCCCAAGATTACCAAGCAACGACCGCCGTCCGAGTCGGTCGACACCCGGCCCCGGCTGTTCATTGCCGTGCCGCTTCCTCCACCCGTGGTGGACAAGGTGAAGACGGTCACCGCCAGCCTCGAACAGGAAGGATGGCCGGTGCGTTGGACCTCGTCCGGGAATGCCCACATCACGCTGCACTTCCTCGGCGAGACAGAGCCCGAACGCTCGCGCCTGCTGGAGATGTCCCTTGGTCCGGTCGTGGCCGAGCACCAGGCATTCGACCTGCGGACCGCCGACCTCGGGGTGTTTCCAACGATGAAGCGGCCACGGGTGATCTGGCTCGGTCTCTACGGCCCAGCTCACCGATTGCACACCCTGCGTGATGCCATCGGCGGATTGCTGGAGGAATTCGAGTTCGAGCTGGACGATCGGGAGTTCCACCCCCACATCACGTTGGGTCGCGTGCGGGACACTCGAAAATCCCCGGTACGCGATCTACCGGCACAGATCAGGGCCCGGATCGAGGCAGCTGCCGAGTCTAGCGAGGTGACACACAAGGACCCGCTGCCGATTCCAGTGCGGGACGTGCTGCTGGTCCGGAGCCATCTGGGCAAGGACGGACCACGTTACGAGACGTTGGCGTCCTATCCATTGGCTCCCGCGCCCGAAAAGGTAGTGAAGCCGGCCACGGCGAATTCCGGGGAGTCGG
>CAZNQC010000113.1:10611-12036 GCA_964574825.1 uncultured Sphaerobacteraceae bacterium
TTTCACAACTCCTCTTCGCCGCCAGGCAGAGTTGGGCGCTGAGAATGCCGTCCTGAATCGTGGCGCGACTCGGTCCGGTGCCATTGAGGATATCGAGGAAGTCGTGGGCCAGCCGCTCGTCACCACCGTGGTGCCCGGAGCCGGTTGACTCGACCTTGTGGCGCTCGACCCGGCCGCTGTGGTGATGGTTGACCACCACTTCGTCGGTGTACCAGTCAAAGCTCATGGTGCCCTTGTAGCCGGTGAAAATGCCCCCGCGTTTGGCGGCGCCCCGGCGGGCGTAGAACATCTGGGTATAGGTCATGTGAGCACCGTTCTCATACTGGAGGATGGCAGTAGCGGCATCATGGTTTCCGGTGTCGACGGCAAACGAACACTGCCAGCGGCCATCCCAGAAGTCTTCGGCGTTGCGCATGTCGTCGATGATGCCCTGCATGTAGAACAGGTTGTATTGGCTCTCCGGACATTCACGCTGAATCGGGCATTCCAGGCAGTAGAGACCGGCGGGCATGTCCCCGGTGAAGACCGTTTTCGACTCGACGGCGACAATCCGGGAGGGTGTCCTGCCGACGAGCCAGGTCAGATAGTCGAGGTCGTGGGTGGCCTTCTGCAACCAGAGGCCTCCGGTGAGTGACTCATTGCGCATCCAGCCGTGGTAGTAATTGGACCCGTAGAACGGAACGTTGTTGACCGCCTGCACGTTCTCGACCGTGCCGATCACCCCGCTGTCGATCACTTCCTTCGCCATGATGCAGAGTTCCGAAAGGCGCAACGGGAACGAGACCACGGTGGGACTGCTGGACGCGGCCGCCGCAGCGTTGAGGTCAGCCAGCTGGTTCTCATCGATGGCAACCGGTTTTTCGAGGAAGAGCGGCAGGTTTCGGGCCAGCACCTTGATGGCGTAGGGCGTGTGGTAGAGGCAGTTGGTGCCGATCAGGACCCCGTCGAGGTTGGCATCGTCCAGCATCCGATCGACGTCGTCATAGAAGGTGACCTGCTCCAGTTTCTCCGGGAATCGCAGGCGGAGAGCGGTCTCAGCCGGATCGACCACAGCCACGACGGTGGCATCGGTGCCAAACGTGTCGATGGTGTCGAGCATGTGCCGAATGCGGCTACCGTAGCCGATGACGCCGAGTCGCTTCATGCGAGACCTCCGGGTTTGAGTCATTGGTAGGAATCGACGTTACCTGCGAACGATTCGCAGGATGGTGGAGAGCATGAAGTGCCGGGGGCAGTGTGTCAACGCCAGGCCAGGAGATCGGATCTTGAGCATCTGGACGAGACGCCGGCAAGGATGGAATCACGATCCTTGGTGTGATTCGTTCCGCGGTAATTCTTTAATTCCGTAAATCAGGATTCCTTGATTTCATGGGCTTTTTCGACCCTATTTTGCGTGGAATTACCGCGATTTACCGCGGAACGGCG
>CAZNQC010000114.1:0-8528 GCA_964574825.1 uncultured Sphaerobacteraceae bacterium
GGCATGGCGCTGCTCGGCGGCGAAACGGCCGAGATGCCGGGGATGTACGCCCCAGGTCACTATGACCTGGCCGGGTTCATCGTCGGCACGGTGACGCCAGAACGGATCGTCGACGGCTCGAAGGTGAGACCGGGTGACATCGTGATCGGGTTGCCTGCGACCGGGCTGCACACCAACGGCTACAGCCTGGCCCGGGCCGTCCTGGACATGAACCAGGACCCGGATCACGACCTGGCGATCCTCAACAGCACGATTCCCGGTGGGCAGACCTGGGCCGAAGCGTTGATGGCGCCCCACCGCTCCTACCGCGACGACGTCATGCCGTTCCTCAACGAGGGGATCATCCACGGCATGGCCCACATCACCGGTGGCGGCCTGAAGGACAACCTCCCCCGGACACTGCCGGAAAACTGCATCGCCCGGCTCGATCCGGTCTCCTGGGTGACACCGGTCGTCTTCGAGGAACTCGTCAACCGGGGCAATGTCTCGCTGGACGAGCGTTACCGTGTCTTCAACATGGGCGTTGGCTTCGTGCTGATCGCCGCCGAGAACCAGCGCGACCACATCCTCGACACCCTGCCCGAAGCCCGCCAGATCGGCGAGATCGTCGAGCGGTCCACGACTGACGAAGCGGCCGTGCAGGGGCTTTCCTGCTAACCCATGGCAACGATTGACCTACGCCGCCGCCGGATCGACGCCCGGATCGTCTACTACGGTCCCGGTTTGAGCGGGAAGACGACCAACCTGCAGAACATCCATGCCCGCCTGCCCGAGGGTTCGCGCGGGGAACTGCGGTCGATCGCCACCGAGGCGGAGCGGACACTCTTCTTCGACTTCATTCCGATCGAGCCGCTGAACCTCGGCGGGTGGGATGTCCGATTCCACCTCTATTCAGTGCCGGGCCAGGATGATTATGTCCGCACGCGCCGGGCGTTGCTGGCCGGTGCCGATGGTCTCGTCTTCGTCGCCGACGCCGCCCCCGACCGCCTGGACGCCAACCTCGCCTCGCGTGACGAACTCCTCGACCACTTCCGGCATTACGACAAGACGTTCGCGACCTTGCCGGTCGTGACGCAGGTCAACAAGCTGGACCTGCCAGAAGTAGTCGACCCAGTGGAACTCGGGTCGTTGCTGGGCCTCGGTGACGAACCCCCATTCGAAGCCATCGCGCTCCAGGGCAACGGCGTCGCCGAAACGCTGGCGGCCGCGACTCGCCGCGTCGCAAAGGCACTGTAGCGTCTGCCAACTTCGCCCCTCGTCACCCTGAGGCGCCAGCCGAAGAGTCCCCGCGCGGAAGCGCGTCGGCCACAGGTCCATCACCAGTGACCCTCAGAACACTTGTCTGTGCGCCAAAACACACCCAAATCGGCCTTCCCTCGATAGCATGGTTGCACGTCATATCGCGCAACACTCATGGGGGAGAACCAGCATGTTCGGTACACACACCAGCTATCGGCTTTGCATGTTGGGCATCATCGCCCTGATCGTCTTTCTGGCATTGGCCGCCATCGGCCCCTCATATGCCATCGCGGCGGATCCAACTCCCCCTGCGTCTACTACCCAACCAAGCACCGATCAGAGCGACGATGGGAACAAAACGACAAGCTCTATCACGAATCAACAGATTGTATTGATCCTGATCGTTGCGGTAAGTGCGGTGATCTTCTTTGGCATCTTCATCACCTCAATCGAGAACGTGCAGCGCCGGGCCTATGACACGCTTGAGCGGCTCAATCTCGCAGGGGTTCCAGCATCGGCAGAAGTGATTCGGGAACTCAGCTTTACGCGCGACGCGGCCTCACCTTCGGAAATGTTGGGGGCCCGAGAAGCGAAGGGTCGATCCAGCATACCTCCGTACAAGTTCTCGGTGAGAGTTCCCGAAACGATTCTGATCGGCTCGGAGGCGATCATCAGCGTCGAGCTCCTGGATCTTCCGAACGGTCAGGTCACCTGGTCTGCAAAAGAAGATGACCCGATTATGGTGACGCAGCATGGCAACAATGCTGTAGTCAAGGGAAGTAAGGAAGGCCTCTTCATTCTTGCCGCTACTGTCAAGGACAATGAGGGGGAAATCACCAAGGAGCATGTAGCGATTCAAATCTCCAAACCGGTCGAAGGCAAGAAACCCGTCTCGATTCCGATCCTCGGCGCAGGGTCAGCAACACTGGCCATCGTTCTCTTCATCATCATCATGCTCATAGCTTTCGGTACGGCAAACGTCCTCACAGGGGAACAGCTCACCCCAATCATCACCACTCTCATTGGCGGGTTCGTGGGCGCCGCCGGTGCGGTGGCTGCCACCTCAAAGGACAAAGAGCAGGCAGAATCGCCTGCCAAGTAGTTGGCTCTTTCAACTGGCGCGACGAGCGCTGAGAGACCGGCGACCAAAGCACGAACGTCCTCCCCAATGGCTGGGGAGGACGTTCGTTTTGCCCGGTTCCGGCCTGAACGGAAACCTATTCGGTGACGACGGTGCGGGATTGTTCGCGGAGGAACTGCATCACGTAATACGGGCCGAGCGCGCCTTTGCCAGTCGATCCTGACGCCTTCCAGCCGCAGAACGGCTGCGATTCCGGCCAGGCACCGGTCGTTGCCCCACCCTTGCGGTTGGCGTAGATCACACCGGCCTCGATCGTGTCGAAGAACTGCTGGATCTCGCCCTCGTCCTCGGTGAAGATGCCGGCAGTCAGTCCGTATTCGGTGTCGTTGGCGGCTGCGAGGGCCTCATCGAGCGAATCGACCACCCCCACCGTCAGGAACGGCAGGAAGAGTTCGCGGTGGAAGAGCTCGTGGCTCAGCGGCAGGCCATCGACGATCGTCGGTTCGACGAAGGTGCCGTTGGCCAGCGCCGGGTCGGACGGCCGGCCGCCGCCAAGCCGGATGGTGCCGGACTTCGCCTCGGCGACGGCATCCTCGAACCGGGTCACCGCTCCTTCGTCGATCACCGGGCCGACAAATGCATTCCGCTCAACGGTATTCCCGACCACCAGGTCCTTCGTCCGTGCCACCAGCTTGTCCATGAACTCGTCGTAGACTTCGCGGGCGACGTAAGCGCGGGAACATGCCGAACACTTCTGGCCGGAGAACCCGAAGGCCGACCGCGCCACACCTTCGACCGCTTTGTCGAGATCGGCGTTGGCGGTCACGATCGTCGGGTTCTTGCCACCCATTTCCGTGATGATCGGCTTCGGATACTCGGTGCTGAAGGAGTTGTAGAGCTCCATGCCGACTTCCTTGGAGCCAGTGAAGACCGCCCCGTCGACATCTGGATGCTTGACCAGCGGTTCGCCAACCGCCTGGCCACCACCGGTGATGAAATGCAGCACGTCCTCCGGGACGCCACCGGCAATCAGGGCCTCATAGAGCGCGTAGCCGGAAAGGGCCGTGGCCGAGGCTGGCTTGAAGACGACCGTGTTGCCTGCCACCAGCGCACCGGAGATCGGTCCTGCCGCCAGGGCATGCGGAAAGTTGAACGGCGCCAGCACCGCCCAAACGCCGAACGGGCGCAGGACAGAGACGTTCTGTTCGCGCGGATCGAGCGATTCCATCGGCAGGCGGAAACCGTCGGCCAGCACCATCTGCTTCGCGTAGTAGTCGAGCAGATCCGCGCCTTCTTCAACCTCACCGATCGCCTCGGTCCGGGACTTGCCGCACTCCAGGATCATGATCGCGGCCAGGTCGAACTTCCGCTTGCGGATCTCGTCGGCAGCGTTCTGGATGATTGCGACCCGCTCCTGCCAGGGTCGCGCCGACCAGGCCGGGTAGGCAGCCCGGGCAGCGGCCACCGCGGACTCGACATCGTCGACCGATCCAGCCTGCATCTTGCCCAGCACCAGGCTGGTATCGGCCGGGGCGACGACATCGAACGTCGGGCGACCGGTCAGCGGTTCACCGTTGATGACAATCGGATACTCGGTGCCGTAGGTGGTGGCGAACTTCTCCAACGCCTCATCGAAGGTGGCATGCATCGCCTCGATCTGGTCTGGAGTGGCGGTGTAGGTGATCTTGGTTGATTCCGCGGCCATGTTGCTGGGACTCCCTGCTTGGCGAGCGTCGCTGCTCGCCAGCGACACTACGAATATGGTCCCAGTATCGCCGAAATCTCAACCCGATTCCCGAACGGGTCACTGGTAAAGAAGCGAGGCCGGTTGGGAATCTCGTCCGTATCGGCCGTCTCGTAGCCAGCGGCTTCGAGGGTGGCGCGCACGGTGGCCGGATCCTCGACCTGGATGCAGAGATGCTGACCCGGTGAGTTCGCTCCCCGGTCGTCGGTGTAGCAGTGCACTTCATCACCGCTGTCGCCGATGGAGAACCAGACGAACCGCTCGGTGCCAAGCACCGCTGGCGGGGTGACTTCGGTCAGGCCGAGGGTTTCGCCATAGAAGTGGCGAGCCTTGTCGTTGCCACCAGTGGTCATGGGCACGCTGGCATGTTGCAGACGGATGACGGCCATGTTGGTTCCTCCAGGTTGATACAGATGCCGCGAATGTCGACATCCCAAAGGATCGGAAACGGGGCGAATGGATGCGGGTCAACGCTGCACGCGGCGCACGCGCTGCCAGAGGCCCGACGATTGACGTTGCGATAGCGTCGCAGATATTCCGTCTGCCGTCACCTCATCCCAGCCCGGAACGAGATCCGGAAACGACGCCCACTCCCACGGCGCCCGGTCCTTCAGGCGGCGATGCTGGCGCTGGCGGAACTGGATCGGCGTCGTAATCTCCTGGGCAATACGGCGGGAGTGGGCGGCAAGACTGGTCCCATCAGCCTCACGCTGCTGGATCGCCTCACCGGCAGTCATCGCCGCGGCGGCCGCGACCTTCAGGTTGAGTGAAAGACCATCGCGGTTCAATGGATGCGTGACGCCAACCAGATCGCTGGCAACGAGGAAACCATCGGTGTGAAAGCGGAGTCGCTCGTCGAACCCGCCGATTGGGACGACCTCGGTGAAGAAGCCATCAGCCACCAGGCCGTCGGTCAACGCCGACATCGCTGGTGTCGCCTCCACCTCATCGAGGAATTCTCGAATGTGGCGCGCGGCGACCATTTCGTCCTCCAGCAGCATCGCGGCGACCACCGTGAATGAATCGCGTTGCGGAATTGCCAGGGCATGCCCCCAGGCTCCCCACTCGGAGCGATAGTGGAGGGACAGCACCCGATAGGTGTCGTCATCCGGTTGGCCGAAACGAGCCGAAATCTCGGCCTGGGTGGCGGCGAACCGCTCCTTGCCGAGGTGCATCAGCTGGGTCGGCAGCCAGTCAGGCCGCAACCCAACCTGCTCGGCGAGTCGCGGATCGGCCTCGTCGCCAAGGATCACCACATCGGCGGCGACCTGGAGGTTGGTACGGTCGTCGACCACACCGGTGACCCGTCCTGCGTCCTGGATCAACGTCGTGGCGGCCAATCCTTCCTGGATGATGACACCCGCCTCCCGCAACTGCTGTTCCAGGGCTGCAAGAACCTGACCGTGTTCGAGGGCCAGCCACGAAACCGGCACGTCCTCCCGTTGTTCGGCATCCGCATCGCGCATCACGTGCGTCACGGAGGAGATCGGCACGGCTCCAGCGACCAGGTCAGCCAGGCCAATGGTCCGCAGGTCTTCCGCGTCGAACAGGCCGGGGAAGAATGCCTTCCGGGCGGGAGTCATCGGTTGGGGCAGCAAAACCACCTCGGCGTCGATCCCTTGCAGGAAGGTCGCGGTCAGCAGGCCACCGATGCCAGCACCAACAATGGCAATGCGCGGGAGGGTTCGGCTGGTGGATTGACGAATGGCGTGCATGGGCCTCTACTCGGTGGGTGGACAGGATCAGTCCTGGCCGTAAATGGTGAAGTGTTACGGCCGGTTGCAGAATCATCGCGGCGTCATGTTACGCTCGGGACAGTAGGGAAATCCTGGCCAGCCGCCTGCAACACTCCCCGCCCGACGTAATCGGCTGGCGTATGGTTTTTCCTCTGTGGCGGCCTCTGCCAACGCAATCCGGCTGCCGTATGGGTCTCCCCCCGGAGCGGTAGGAGGTACCCGCGTTTCGGAACCAGTCTTACGACCGCAACTGGCGAGTGAGCGCAGGGACGACCTCGAAGAGATCGCCGACGATGCCGAAGTCCGCCACCGTGAAAATCGGCGCCTGTGGATCGCGGTTGATGGCGACCACCCACTCCGAGCCAGCCATCCCGACCAGATGTTGCGGTGCCCCCGAGATCCCAACCGCCATATAGAGGGCCGGGCTGACCGAATGGCCGGTCGAACCCACCTGCATCGAGTGAGGTTTCCAACCCATGCCCACCGTTGCGCCCGAGGCCCCGACCGCGGCATTCATCGCTGCCGCAAGCGCTTCGACCAACGCGAAGTTCTCAGGCTTGCCGAGCCCGCGACCACCAGACACGATTCGTTCGGCTTCGGTAATCCCCTTCGCACCGCCAGTATGGTCGGCGGAGGACACAAGCCTCACTCGCTGGTCACCCTCGCCGATGCTGACCTCGACTGCCTCGATCGGTGCCGCAGTCTCCATCTCACCAGCAGTCTTGAATGCCCCGGGGGCAATGGTCACCAGCACCGGCACCTCTGGCGCGACCCGCACATCAGTCAGCGTTCGAGCACCAAACACTGCCCGGGTCACCCCCAGCGAATCGGCATCCACCGCCAGCCCCACAGCGTCGGAGACCATCGCCAACCCAAGCCGGGCCGCGACCCGCGCCGCATAGTCGCGGCCGGTGATCGACGACGGCACCAGCACCAGGAACGGATCGAGCTGCCGACCGAGATCGGCCACGGCCGCAGTCCACGGCCCCGCCAGGAACGGCGCCAGTGCCTCGTGCTCTGCCGTCACGACGCGATCGACCCCGGCGATGCGAGTTGCCACGGCGGCGTTCTCGGCGACATCCGGCCCCGGCACGGCCAGCACGACCTCGGCGTCACGCGCGTCCGCAGCGATCCGGGCAGCAGTAACCAATTCGCAGGTGATCGGCCGAAGCACGCCGTTGAACGGCTCGCCAATGACGAGAATACGATTCGCGCTCATACCAGTCGCTTCTCCTTCAGCCAGGCCACCAGCTGGGCGGCAGCATCCTCGGCGGCAACCCCCTCCAGGATGATGCCGGTCTGCTCGCGCTCGATCACGCGTGGTGCGGTCCAGTTCACCCGCCCGGCACCGTCGACTGGAGGGGCGGGCACGACCTCGATGCCCTTTTTCTTTGCTGCCATCATCCCGCGCAAGGTCGGGTAGCGCTGCTCGCCGTTGCGACCCGTCAGCACGACCAGCATGGCCGGCAGATCAACCGCCACGACCTCCTTGGTTCCCTCGGCATCGCGGTTGATCGTCAACGTCTGGCCATCGAGGCTGACCTGGGTAACCAGCGAGACGTGGGGCAGATCGAGCAATTCGGCCACTTGCGGACCAACCTGACCAGACTCGTAGTCCTCGGTCGACTGCCCTGCGATCACGAGGTCGAAGCCGCTCTTGCCGATGTAAGCGGCAAGGGTGCGGGCCACGTCCAGCGTTTCGATCTGGTTGGCATCGTCGAGGTTGATCCGCACCGCCGCATCCGCGCCGATCGCGAGCGCACGCAGCAAGGCGTCGTCAATGGCGGGAGCGCCGACCGAGATGGCGGTGACCGAGCCGCCATGGGTATCACGCAGGTCGAGCGCCGTCGCCAGGCCGTAGGCATCGTAGGTGTTCAGCAGGCGTTCCGGTCCAACCGACACCGTTCCCGCATCGGCATCGATGCCAACGGCAGCCGGATCGACCACCTGCTTGATCAGGACCGCAATCCGCGGGCCCCCGGTTTCAGTCATCCGCGCGTTCTCCCTGTAAACCCAATTCCGGCTGAAAAGCCGGCACCTTCGGTGTGTTTGGCACGACATCTACCATGTTTGACCATCAAGAGCATTACCGAAGTCAGTACGGAAGTCCTGGCCAGCCGCCCACCAGAATGTCATCAGCAACGAATCGGCTGGCGTATGGGCTTCCCTCCCTGGGATCTGGCCCGCGTCTCGCCATGACTCAGAGGGTCTGACCCTATGCATCGGCGAACTGCGGCGTTCGCTTCTCCAGGAAGGCGGTCATCCCCTCGCGCTGGTCGGCAGTCGGGAAGGACTCGGAAAAGAGGCGTTCTTCCTCGGCCAGTCCGGATTCGACATCACCCGGAACCAGCGCCAGCAACCGCTTCGATTCGCGCACCTTGGCCGGGCTGTTGGCGGCAATGGTGCCTGCCAGTTCGAGCACCTTCGGCAGCAAGTCGGCCTGGGTGTGAACGGCATTGACGAGACCGATTCGCAGCGCCTCTTCCGCCTTGACGCGCCGTCCGCTGAAGATCAGTTCGGCCGCCATGCCTGGACCGATGGCCCGGACCAGCCGCTGCGATCCTCCCCAACCGGGAGGGATCCCCAGCGAGACCTCCGGCTGGGCGAAGACGGCATGCTCGCTGGCGTGGCGAATGTCGCAGGCCAACGCCAATTCACAGCCTCCCCCCAGCGCGAACCCGTTGACGGCCGCAATGACCGGTTGGGGCGCGACTTCCAGGGCGCGGGT
>CAZNQC010000114.1:8628-12015 GCA_964574825.1 uncultured Sphaerobacteraceae bacterium
AGGTCAATCGGCATCGTCGATCCCCTCCGGCGCGTGGAGCGCACCAAGTTCCCGCTTGTAGACCTGGCTCACCTCGACGTAGCGCTGGTTGATGCCATCGAGATGGGCTCGCTGCGCGTCGCCCAGCGGCGATCGCGGCTTGGCCGGCACTCCCACCATCACCGCCCCATCCTCGACGACGGTCCGCTCGGAGATCAGCGCCCCGGCCGCAATCACCACATCGGCCCCGACCTCGGTATAGGACATGACGATCGCGCCCATCCCCACCAACGTCCTGTCCCCGATGGAGGTGCCATGAATGATCGCGGTGTGGCCGATCGTGACGTCCTCACCGACGACGACCGGCGCATCCTCGTTGACATGCACGAGGGTGCCGTCTTGGACGTTCGACCGCGCCCCAATCGTGATCGGCGCGATGTCGCCGCGGACGGTGGTGTTGAACCAGATCGAAACTTCGTCCCCAATCGAGACGTTGCCGATCACCACCGCCCCGGGTGCAACGAACGCCGTGTCGGCAATGTCTGGCCAGGCTCCCTTGTAAGGCAGGATGATGGCACCTGGAAAACGCTCGGCGAACTGGTCACGAATGTCCTGGTCGTTCATGGAGCTTCCACCTTGAGGATGATCGCGTCACCCTGGCCACCACCCGAGCAGAGGGCAGCGGCACCGATCCCACCCCCACGCTCCTGCAGCGAGTTGATCAGGGAGAGCAGGATGCGGACACCGGACGCCGCTAGCGGGTGACCAATGGCGATCGCGCCGCCATCGACGTTGACGATCTCGTCCGAAATGCCCAGGCGGCGGGTCGAGATGATCGCCACACTCGCGAAGGCTTCGTTGATCTCAACCAGGTCCAGGTCGGAAGGTTCCAGACCAGCCTTGCCGAGGGCGTTGCGGATCGCCATTTCCGGCGTGTAGGCAAGATAGGGTGCGTCCCAGGCGGATTGCCCGGTCGCGAGAATCGTCGCCACAACCGGCAGGTTCCGATCGTGCGCCCAGTCCTCGCTGGCGACGACGACTGCCGCTGCACCGTCGCTCAGGCCGGGGGCATTCCCGGCGGTGACGGAGCTTTCCGCCCCGAACGCCGGTTTGAGCCGGGCCAGGGCCTCGGCAGATGTGTCGCGCCGGGGAGCTTCGTCGGCCGTGACGGTGTGCGACGACTTCCGCTCGACGATCTCGACCGGAATCACTTCACGGTCGAAGCGACCCCGGTCCTGGGCAGCCAGCGCTCGTTGATGCGACCGGAGCGCCCAGGCATCCTGCTCTTCGCGTCCGATTCCCTCTTCGGCAGCGACCGTCGAACCGTGAACACCCATCAGCACCTCGTCCTGGGCGCAAATCAGGCCGTCGGCGTAGACGAGGTCGTCGAGCGAACCATTGCCGACCTTGTAGCCCTGCCGTGCCTGCCGCAGGATGTACGGCGCTTGCGACATGCTCTCCATGCCCCCCGCCAGCACGACATTCTGCTCGCCGAGACGAATCCCCATGTCCGAATAGGTCACGGCCCGCAACCCGGACCCGCAGACCCGGTTGACCGTGTCGGCGGTGACGGTGCGATCGAGTCCGAGGCGGAAGCCGACCTGCCGGGCGGGATTCTGACCCGCGCCGGCCTGCAGCACCTGGCCAAACGTCACGTGCTGGATGTCGGCACTGGGAACGCCAGACCGTTCCAGGGCGGCTGTTGCGGCGAGGACGCCGAGATCGACCGCCGAAAGGGACGATATGGCCCCGTTGATGCGGCCGATCGGCGTGCGAGCGCCGCCAAGAATGACCGAACGTGTCACGAATCAGGCTCCTTCGATCGGGCCGTTTTCATCGAAACCGACTGCGGGCGGTTGCGGATGGCTCAGCGCCTTGTCCTGCCGGTAACCAAGCGCGTATTCGGCCTGGACGATCTGGTGGATCTGGCTGGTGCCCTCGTAGATGACCGAGCCACGAGCATTCCGCATGTAGCGCTCGACCGGATATTCGTTCGAGAACCCGTACGAGCCGTGAATCTGGATCGCGTCGTCGGCTGCCGCGAGTGCTGCGTCGGTCGCATACCACTTGGCGAGCGACGTTTCCTTCGTGTTGCGAATGCCTCGATTCTTGAGTTCGGCAGCCTTCCAGACCAGCAAGGAGGATGCCTCGTACCCAGCAACCATCTTCGCGATCATCTGCTGGACCAGTTGGTGCTTGCCGATCGGTTCGCCAAACGTCTCGCGTGTATTGGCATATTTCACGGAGGCATCGAGCGCGGCGCGGGTCAGGCCAGTCGCCCCGGCGGCGACCGTGAAGCGCCCCTGATCGATCGCGCTCATCGCAATCTTGAAGCCTTCGCCCTCCTCGCCGATCCGGTTCTCGACCGGCACCCGGACGTTATCGAAAGCGAGTTCGCCCGTGTTGCCCGCCCGTACTCCGAGCTTGCCCTTGATCGTGCCGGTGGTGAAGCCCTCCATGCCGCGTTCGAGGACGAAGGCGGTCAGCCCTCTGTGTTTCAGCGAGCGGTCGGTGGAGGCGAAGACGAGAAAGTGATCGGCAACATCAGCCAGCGAAATCCACATCTTCGAGCCGTTGAGGATGTAGTGATCGCCGTCACGGACAACGGTGGACTCGATCGCCCCGGCGTCGGACCCGGCGGCCGGTTCGGTCAGGCCGAAAGTGGCGATCTTCTCGCCCGTGGCCTGCGGCACCAGCCAGCGCTGCTTCTGCTCCTCATTGGCCCACTGCAGGAGGGTCAGGGAGTTGAGACCAACGTGGACCGAGAGAATCACGCGGAGAGCGGTGTCGACGTACTCGAATTCCTCGCAGGCCAGGCCGAGCGAGATGTAGTCGAGCCCGAGACCACCATACTCCTCGGGAATCGGCAGCCCCAGCACGCCCATTTCACCGATCTTGTCGATCAGCGTGCGATCGATGCCGCTCGTCTGGTCCCATTCGCGAATGTGAGGGGCAACTTCGCGGGCAGCAAACTCGCGCACCATGTCGCGAACCTGGATCTGGTCTTCCGTAAAATCGAAATTCATCTCTGGGGTGTCGTCCTGCTATGTTCACCAACGGATGAACGGCGAGGGTGGTCAATCAGCGGCACAAGTATACCGGGTTGGGCCTCCGCTCCCCGTACCGCCGAGGCGCCGGCAGCACACCAGTTGCTGGTCGGCAACGCATCCCTCCAGCACGCCACTCATCGTCACCCCGAGGCGCCAGCCGAAGGGTCCCCGTGCGAAACACTCGTGGCGTAGCCGCGTCCCGTCACCCTCCATAACTCTCCCTCCAGATCGCCTGTTTGCGCATCACTGGTTACGAATTTTCCGTAACGTGGCGAGATTTGCCCTGCTCGATGCGTACGATAAGTAGAACCAGACGGAACCTGTCCTGTTCAAAGCGAAGGATCGGTCTGCCCGGCTC
>CAZNQC010000115.1:0-9789 GCA_964574825.1 uncultured Sphaerobacteraceae bacterium
TGACGCCTTTCGTCGGTTCTCTCACAGGCCGACACATGATTGACCGGGATGGTGGATGACATGTCCGTGAGGGAGGCCCATACGCCAGCCAGATCGTGCATGGGATGATGACGCATGTTGGCTGGCTAGGACCTCCGTACTGGATCTGGCGATACAGCGATGTGTCAACCACTGTGCACGTCGCTGTCGTCGCAACGAGCATCATGACGAGCAAAGCGATCGACGGAACCACCCTGTTTGGCGGTCCGTACCTATCGAACGCATCGAGGAAGCGAAATCTCGCCACGTTTCGCCAAATTGCTCGTTCGTACACCCTGGGTCAGGCAGCGTTGCCCTCCACGCCACGGTGGCTCGATGTGCCCTGGAGTACGATGCAAGTCGGGCGGGCTCCCCTGTCGGCAGCCGGGCGTCGCACGAGGACCATGGTGTGAGCTGGATCGGGCAGGTCGCCTGCAGCACGTTAGGAAATCGGGAGGCAGGGGATGGCCAGGCACGCGTTTACACCGGAGCGGTACTACATCACGATGGGTTCCCATCCGCCGGTGCTGCGGATCGCGCCGGGCGACACGGTGGTGACGACGACCGTCGACTCTCTCGGGCAGGACGCGAGCGGGGAGCCGGTCACGCCGGGGTTCAATCCGATGACCGGTCCCTTCTTCGTTGAGGGAGCGGAGCCGGGTGACACGCTGATCGTGCACCTGGACAGGCTCGTGCCCAATCGCCCTCACGGCGTGTCGGTTCCCGTGCTCGCGCCGAATGTGGTCGATCCGGCGTTCGTCCGCCACCTGCCGGAGCGGCCGCTCGCGGTATGGGACGTGGATATCGTGCGAGGCGAGGCGTCGCTGCGCACGCCGGTTGCCGGGCTCGAGGCGCTGCGGCTGCCGCTGGAGCCGATGTTGGGGTGTTTCGGCGTGGCGCCAGCCGGAGGCCAGACGATCTCGACAGTGACTGCCGCGGAGCATGGCGGCAATATGGACTACCGGGGATTCCGGGCGGGCGCGACCGCCTGTTTTCCGGTCTTCGCGCCGGGGGCGTTGCTGTTCGTGGGCGATGGCCATGCCATCCAGGGCGACGGCGAGATTGCGGGCGCCGGAATCGAAATCTCGTTCGACCTCGAATTCACGGTGGACCTGCGGAAGGGCGAGCAGATCGGCTGGCCCCACGGCGAGAACGAGGAGTACATCTTCACGGTCGGCAATGCGCGGCCGCTCGATCAGGCGCTACAGCACGCGACGACCGAGATGGTGCGCTGGCTGGAGCGCGACTGGAAGCTGGACGTGGTGGCGGCCAGCACGCTGCTCGGTCTGTGCGTTGAGTATGACGTCGGCAACGTCTTTGACCCGGCGTACACCATGATCTGCAAGGTGCCCAAGCGGGTGTTGCGGCAATTGGCGGAGGCAGGGTGATGTGGTGTGGTCGTGTCGGCCCAGAGCGGTTATCGGAAAGGCTGGCTGGGCCACAGCCAGGGGGAAGCCCACACGCCGACCAAACGCGGCACGTTAAACGGTCTGCGAGAGGTCGGCTGGGACTTCCGTACTGCACCGGGGCGTGACACGCGTGTGTCAACGGTGCTTCACTCTGCTTCAGGAGCCTGTTGCGCAGGATCTGAGATGCGACGGCCAGGATTGGATCTCAGGTCGCCGGATGGGCAGGCGTCATACCTCATTCGGGTGATGCGCCGGAAATGAGGGCCGCCAGACGTTCGCTGCACCGAGCATGCAAGCTCGTCGTCGTGACGCGAACGCCGGTGGCCCGTACATTTTCGAACCAGGAACAGTCTGCCTGGAGTTGGTGTCAGTCGCTGAGCAGCATGAGGGTGTCGCCGGTGGTGAGGGTGACTGGCGTCACGAAGGTGATGACGCCATCGTTCGTCGTTGAGGTCGCGACGGGCCGATTGTTGAGGGCGACCTTTGTGTCAGCGAAGGTTGCCGGGAGATGCAGTTCGGCCAGGTCGACCGATCCACGCAGGACAGTCAGGCTGCCGGTGCCGTTGGGCGCGATGGTGGCGGTGCCCCAGCCGGTGCCGGCGAGGAAGGGGCCGGTCCAGGTCTCGTCGGAGACTGCGGGGCGGAAGGTGATCGCCCGGTGCAGGGCATCGTAGCGATATCCGGCAAGGGCTTCGAGGACGGTCCAGCCAGCCATGGCCCTGGCGTAGTGATCGCCGCATTCGATGTCGTTGTAGGGATTGCGCTTGGTGCCGTCGTAGCGGTTGCGGGCGGCCTCGACGATGCGCAGGCCCTCCTCGATCAGTCCTTCCTGAATGCAGTGGGCGGCCACCTGGTACTCGATGCCGGTCCAGACCTCATCGTGGTAGCGGGTCGGGCGATCGGGGCGACCACCTTCGGGCCAGGCGATGATCAGCAGGCCGTGGTCGTCACCATCGGCAAAGGCGCGCTCTTCCGGATCGTAGCCGGAGAAACCTTCGCGCATGTTGTATTTCAGGATCGACTGCAGGTTGGTGCGGATGTGGTCTTCCGGCAGGATGTGGCCGAGACCAAGCTGGTGTGCCCACCATTGACCCTGCAGCTGGTCGGCGAGGCAGCCGGTGAGGTACTGCTGTTCGACCGGATCGTCGGGACCAAGGGTCTGGATCCAGTATTCGCCGTTCCAGAGCAGCCGGTCGTAGTTGTCGCGGCCGCGCTCGAACTGGGCGTGAAGCTCATCGGCATACGCGTCATCGCCCTGGTGACGGGCGTACTCCTCGGCGGCGCGGAGGGCGGCCAGCCAGAGCGAGCCGATGAAGAGGTTGGTGCCGTAGAACTCGATGTCGTAGGTGTTGGGCTGCTCGCCCTCCAGTACGCCATCGCCGTCCGGGTCCCAGGTGGCGCGGATGTACTCAACCAGTTTGCGGACTTTCGGCCAGTAGGTGGTTGCCCATTCCTCGCCCGCGCCTTGCTGGATCTCACGCCAGGTTTTCAGGACCTCGCCGAGCATGCCGTCCAGCGCCGGATTGTGCGGTCCACCGATGCTCTGGTCCCAGAGTTGCTTCACGAACAGGGGGAGAAGCGTCCGGTGCGGAATGTAACCCTCGGGCGCCTGAACGTAGTCGAGGGTTGTTTCGCGCATCGTCCGTTCCAGCGCCGGGAAGTGGCGGGATAACGCTTGTTCGTAATTCCAGACATGGGTGCAGTTGAGTGGGCAGGAACCACTGTAGCCGCGCCAGGGGAGAAAGGCGGTCGAGGCACCCTGCGTGCCCTCGAAGCCGTAAAGCTTGCCGTCCTCGGTGCGGAAGAGGGTGGGGGAGCGGATCAGGGCGCCCTGGGCGGCGAAGAACTCGGCCAGCCACGTCGGGACCGAGGTGCCGAGCACCGCGTCGGACCAGGCCCGGGAACCGGCTTCGAGGTCGGCTTCGTGATCGACGACGTAGTGGGCGGCAGCGAGCGCATTCTGGAAGCGGGCGCCATAGGCATTGCCCAGCCAGAGCTGGCTCTTGCCCAGTTCGTAGCGGAAGTGGTTCGCTGGCTGGCTGTAATTTACGTAGAAGTTGGGGAATGACCAGGAGAGCAGGATCGTGATCGTGTCCGACTCCCCGGGCTGGAGGTTGAACGGAACGGCGAGACCACCGTTCCAGGTTTCGCCGGGTTGGCTCGGAATCGGGGCGGCGTAGCGCTCTTCCGTCCGGGAAGGCCGCTGGCGGAGGTGCCAGATGGGTGCCTTCTGGCCCGGTTCGAGGTGATCGGTGGGTGGGGTGGTCGAGAGATCGAGGCGTTGGAGGGTGGCGATGAATTCGCCCGCGGTCGACCAGGTGGGAGCCGCAAAGGCACCCTGATTCGGGGTGCTCAGCGCCAGTTGGCCCAAACCCGGATGGTTGGCGGGCAGGGAGGGGTTCTCCATCAGGATCGAGGTTAGACCGTGTTCGACCGAAACGGTGTTGACGTTGCCGCCGAACAACGAGCAGGCGTTGCCACGGATCTCCGCTGCGGAATCCCAACCGACGATGTTCTTGAGGGTGGCAGCGATGGTGCCCCAGACCGGCTGCAGGCCGGGGTTGGTGACGGCAAAGGTGAACGAGATGACCGGGAGTTCCGAGTTGTCGCCTTCGAGCGGGATGTACGGGGAGTAGGCCTCCAGCGAGACGTTGACCGGCAGCCGGTCGTCCAGATAGTCGATGGTGGCGAAGGGGTAGGCGGTGGTGAAGGTGGTTTCGGCGACGCCACCGAACCGGGCCACGAGGTCGCGCTGGTCGGCAGGGATCAGGTCGTCGTTGATCAGTGGCGTATCGATCACTGGCAGGGCGTGGACCGCTTCCGACTGCAGGATGCGCGTTTCGCCGGTTTCGGCGTCCGGCGAGTGGCCGGCGCGAATGGCGAAGAAGGAGTCGGGCACGAAGGCCAGATGGTTCGACTGGTTCATCAGTTGCCACTGCCGCAGGCCGCCGTCGCCGCCAAGCGCCACCTGACCGGTAGCGAGGCCACCCAGGGGAAGGGCAATTGCCCGCAGTTGTTCTCCGGAGTAGGTGCGACCGCGACGTGCGGTATCGGTTGCCAGGGCCATGGTGCGTCTCCTCGTCCCGAGTGCGGACCGGGAAGGTGCTGTTTCGAACGTCGAGTGATAGTGCGCATCATGCACGAGAGACTGTGAGAATTCAATACATCTTGCATAAAGAGTTTAGTGAAGATCTATTGACATTGAGATGAAGCGCTGCCAGAATGCGGGCAATCGGGACAATCTGTTTTTCGCGCTATCCGTTTTCCACACGGGCAGTCCGTGTCTGCCTGCGGAGGTTCTCGAAATGGATATTCGTCGCTCGTTCCAGTCTGGTACGTCGCACCGCACGTCACGCCGCAAGCTCCTGACTCGCTCCGCGCAAGTTGGCGCTGCAATTTCGGTGGCAGGAGCCACTGGTGGACTCTCATCGATCATCGCCTCAGCCAAAGCCCCGGCGTTCCTGCAGGACAGCGCGCCGTCCGGCAAGGTGCGATTCCTTGTGTATGGCGAGGCTGCCGAGAACGATCCGGTGCACGATGCATTTCGGGCGCTGTACCCGGACGTCGAGCTCGAGGTCGTCGGGATTCCTGGTGGCACCTGGGCGAGTTTTGCCGATGCTGTGACCACGCGGGTCGCTGGCGGCGAACAGTTCGATGTGGTGCAGATCGCGACCGAGGGCCAGCGGCTCTTCGCCTCGCGCGGCATGATCCAGCCGATTGATGAATTGCTGGAGCGGGATGCCGAAGAAGTCGATGCATTGCTGGCCGACTTCCATCCCAACCTGATCGAATGGTGCAACACCCTCAGTTCGCCAGATGGCCAGACTTATTTCCTGCCCGGCGAATTCAATACGATGGCGATTTGGTACAACACCGAGGTGTTCGCCGACGCTGGCGTCGCTGAGCCGGAGGCAGGCTGGAACTGGGACCAGTTCCTCGAAACTGCCCAGGGGCTGACCAAGCCAGGCGAGGTCTACGGTATGCATGTGCCGCAGGCCTATTTCGTCAGCGTGATGCCGTGGTTGCTCAACAATGGCGCCAGTCCGCTGAATGCCGACTGGACCGAAGCGACGGTCAATACGCCGGAAGCGATCGAAGCGGCGACATTCATGCGGCAACTGGTGGCCGAGCAGATCAGCCCGGAACCGGGCGGCGAGTTTGACGCCTTCCAGGCCGTAGCCACCGGTCAACTGGCGATGGTTGGCGGCGGCCAGTGGCCGCGCCCGAGTTTCGTCGAACTCGACGTGCTCGACAAGATCAAGATTGTGCCGTTCCCGGTGAAGGCAACTCCTGGCTCGCCGATCGGTTGGAATTCCTACCCAATCCTGAAGTCGACCCAGAACCTGGAAGGCGCGTGGGCACTCTCGAAGTTCTACGCCTCGGCGGAAGCGGCGCAGAACCTGCAGTATCAGACGGCGGCGCAACGCTCGATCGCGAAGAGTGAGGAGTACCTCAACGCCGGACCGGAAGGGATCGGGTTCCTGTACGACGCGCTCGACTTCGCGACACCGGTTCCAGGGCCGGATCAAGGCAGCATCATCCAGCAGGATATCGAGGACACGTTCGCCCAGATCCTGGTTGGCAACCTCGAAGCCGAAGCGGCCCTGAACGACCTCAACGCAAAGATTCAGTCCAATCTCGGTTAGTGCTGGAGGAACGCTCCGATGAGTGCCGAGATCACTGGCCAGAGTGGCGCTGCTTCGGACTTCTCTCTCCAGCAGCATTCGCTTCCCGCCGCAGTCCGGCGGCGGGAGGCGATGGTCGCCTACGCACTCCTGAGTCCGGCTATCATCCTGTTTCTGGTGTTCATTGCCGGGCCCCTGGTTGGGGCAATCGTGCTGTCATTCTTCAAGTGGGACCTGCTCACTGACGCGCAATTCGTGGGGCTGGCGAACTACAAGAAGCTTTTCACCGACAGTTCGGCCCTGGCCGCAATCCGCAATACCTTCGTGTTTGCCTTCTGGTCGCTCACGACACACATCCTGCTGGCACTCGGGTTGGCATTGATGGTGCAGCGCTCGATTCCAGGGTTGCTGAAGTATTTCTTCCGGACTGCCATTTTCTTTCCAGTCGTCATGTCGTGGGCATCCGTCTCACTGATCTGGCTCTTTATCCTCGATCCCAATTTTGGCTTCATCAACTACTACCTGGACAAACTTGGGCTGCCGACCAAGAGTTGGCTGTTGATGCCTGACACGGCGATGCCGGCCATCATCATCGTCGACTGGTGGAAGACGATCGGGTTCACGTTCATCCTGATCCTGGCCGGGCTGCAGGGCGTGCCGGAGCACCTGCATGAGGCGGCCAAGATCGACGGGGCCGGGTCGGTTCGGCGGTTCTGGGACATCACCCTGCCGATGCTCTCTCCCACGTTGTTCATGACCTCGATCCTGACCTTTATCGGTGCCTTCCAGATTTTCGAACCGATGTACATCATGACGAGGGGCGGTCCGCTTGACCGGACGGTCAGCATTGTCATGGAAATCTACGAAACAGGATTCCGGCGTTTCGAAATGGGGTATGCCTCGGCGATGGCGATCGGGATCTTCATCGTCATCCTGCTCGTGACACTCGCGCAAATGTGGGTTGCCAAGTACTGGGTGTTCTACGAGTAGGTACGTGCGCCAATCGGCAGGGCCGCCCGCATGTTGAATGCGGGCCAATGCCGCTAGTCGGAGTCTCCAGGAGGGAAGTAGGTGGATCATGTCGACCATTCGCATCGATGAATCGAAGGTCATAGACGAGCCGATCGAGGTGACGACGGTCCAGAAACTGCTTCGGCGGAGCGGTGGCTGGCTACTCAACCTGATCATGGTGATGATCTGCCTGATCATGATTCTGCCGTTCTATTGGGTTGTGATCACGGCGTTCGTGCCCCAGATGTCCGCTTTTGGCAAGCCACCCAACTGGTTTCCGACCGAGTGGACGCTGGAGAATGTGCGCCGTGTGTTCAATGCCGTGCCGTTCTGGCAGCAGTTTCTCAATAGCGTCAAGGTATCGGTGATCATCACGGTCGGTTCGGTGATCACCAGCACGATGGCAGCCTACGCCTTCGCCCGGCTTCAGTTTCCGGGACGTGACGTGCTGTTCATCGTATTGCTGGCGGCGTTGATGGTGCCCGGCCAGGTGACAGTGATCCCCACCTTCATCTTGATGCGGTATCTGGGATTGATGAACACGCACGAAGCGCTCTGGATTCCGGGATTGATCAGCGTGTTCGGCATCTTCCTGCTTCGGCAATTCTTTCTGCGTACACCACGTGATCTGGAGGAGGCGGCCAAGCTTGATGGAGCGGGATATCTGAGGATCATGTTCCAGATCGCTCTGCCACTGGCCGCACCCGCCATCGCCGCGCTGGCCGTGCTCAACTTCCAGGCTGCCTGGAATGACTTCTTTGCTCCGAACCTGTTTCTGACCTCGCCGGACAAGTTCACCTTGCCAGTCGGGTTGGTGGCGTTGCGCGGGATGTTCGGTGGCACGCCAACCACGATCTTCGCGGGCGTAACGATCGTGTTGATCCCGGTGCTGATCGTCTTCCTGCTCGCTCAGCGACGCCTGACGGAAAGCATCGCACTTACCGGGATCAGGGGGTGACCGATGGCCGTGTTTCCTCATGAACCAGCCGCTCAGCTGACAGATGACGGGTCCAATCATCTGCTGCTGGAGGTGGGGCGGACGATTCGGGACAATTTCCACGTGCTCTGTGGCATGTCCCTGGCGTTCCTGGCGATGGCCCTCCCGTGGGTGATCCTTGCGACGGCGACGTCCTGGCTGATTGCCTGGGCGCCACTGGTGCTTTTGACTGCACCAGTCTGGGCGTCGATTGTGGCGAGTAGTGACCGCCTGCTGGCGGGTGAGGCCCTCGGTTGGCGGGTCATATCTGGCGACCTGCGACGCTTGCTGATTCCGGCCCTGAAGATTGGCATTCTGCCCGCATTCTGTGGCACGGTGCTGCTGGGAATCGTGGGCTCGGCGAGCGATTCAACCTGGATGGGGATGGTTCTGCCGGTACTGTCAGGGCTGGCGGTGACCACCTGCGTCCTGCTCATTCCGGTGGTTCCGCTGGCGACCAGATTCGATCTTGCAGGACTCGCGCTCTGGCAGACAAGCGCCGCGATCGTGTTCCGGCGTCCGGCGCAGGTGCTTGGCACCGTGGTGCTGGCGGGTATCGGCCTGTGGCTGGCGCTGGCAATCGGCCCGGCGATGTTGCTGGGTGTAGGTCCACTCGGAGTCCTGATCGCGGCCATTACATTGCCGGACTCAAACTGATTCGTCGTGCCAAGCGCAGCCACCGTTGAGGAACCCGGTCCCTGACGATGTATGACGAAGGCCGGGTAGGGCACAGATCGATGCATGACTCTGCGCAGGCTAACGGCAAACCCACAATGAAGGACATCGCCGATATCGCCGGTGTTTCGATGGCAACCGTCTCGCTGGTACTGAACGGGAAGCGAGGCATATCCGAGTCCACACGGAACAGAGTGCTGGAGACGGCACGTGAGATTGGTTATGACACGGGGCGACGACAGAATGGAGTCCCGGAGACGATCAGCATCCTGATCGAGCACCTTCCCACGACTCCCACCTCCGACCCATTCAACCGGTTCGTGCTGGCGAGTGTTGAGGCCGAAGCCAGGAAAGCCGGATACCGGACAGTGATCGAGTTCGCCACCGAGCAGGATGGTCCGGTCGCCGGGCATTGGTCGGGGAACTGGGCGGCCGGTGTGTTGATCCTGGGTGGTGGCGATCTGAACCCGGAGTGGATCGATACCGCCCGGGAAGCGGGACTGCCTGTCGTGATTGCCGACCATTTCATTCCTGGGGTGTCGTTGCCAACTGTCGTGCCCGACAACTTTGCCGGTGCCTATGCGATTACGCGGTACCTGATTGAGGCTGGTCACCGGCGGATCGGGTTCCTGCGCGGGCCGTCCAAATACTGGACGCTCGAAGAACGCCGGGGTGGGTATCTGCTGGCGATGCAGCAGGCGGACCTGGGGCCGGATCCGGACCTGGTTCCCCCGCGGATATCGCATGGCTCCGAAAAGGGGTTTGGCGAGACGCTGGCATTGCTCGACCTGCCCAATCCGCCGACGGCGATCTTTGCGGTCAGCGACCAGGCGGCGGTGGGGGCCTATCGCGCGGCAATGAGCCGGGGGCTGGTGGTGGGTCAGGACATCTCGATTGTGGGGTTCGATGACATCGAGGTGGCCAAGATGTTGACCCCGCCATTGACGACCGTGCGGAACTCCGGAACCGATCTCGGGCGGGTGGCGTTCGCCCGGTTGCTGGGGATGATGCGAAACGAAGACACGATGATCGATCCGCCCATCAAGTGGACGATTCCAACGCAGATCATCGAGCG
>CAZNQC010000115.1:9889-11796 GCA_964574825.1 uncultured Sphaerobacteraceae bacterium
CGGGGCGACCTGCGTGACTGGGAGGTGGTCAACCGCCCGGCCAAGGGTTTTTCGCCGCGCCAGGCATTCTTTGCGGTCCGGGCAGCGGGGGATGGGGTCGATCCTTTTGCCCGCGCGATCGAAGGACCGCTGACCTCGGGCTACGAAGGATGGTCGGGCGCGCCGGTTCCACACGCTGGGTTGCCTCGCTTCACCGAGGCGACGACGCATGCGGCCTATCCGTTGGCGCAGGTGGTGCTGGCCGAACCGGGATTGCCAATCGATGTGCGGATCGAGGCCTGGAACCCGCTGATTCCGACGGATGCCGGGCGGAGTGGGTTGCCGGTGGCATTCCTGCGGTTCGTGGTGCGCAATACCGGTACGGAACCGCTCGATGTTTCCGTGGCGGGGGTGCTGGAGAACTTCGTTGGGCGTGACGGCCTCAAGGGCGAATCGGTGGATAACGTTAACGAGCTGGTCGATGCCGATGGGCTGTCTGGCGTATTGCTGCGGTCGGAGGGAGTCTCGCCGGAGGCCGAGCAGTGGGGGACGATGGCCCTGGCGACTCCAACTGGTGACGAGGTGACGATCTCCCGGCGGCGGGACTGGACCGATACGTCGTGGTCGGGGCCGCTGCTCGACTTCTGGGACGACTTGCTGGCCGATGGCGACCTCGATGATCGGGAGCCGAACGGCCGCCTGACCCCGATCGCGAGTGTCTGCCGTCGCCAGACCATTGCGCCTGGAGTGGAGGCTGCGTTCCCGTTCCTGCTGACCTGGCACTTCCCGAACCGGCAGAACTGGGAGCATGGCCTGACCAGCACCGATACCACGCCCCAGCGGATGGTCGGCAACTGGTACACCACGCAGTATGACGATGCCTGGGATGCAGCGCGGACGATTGCGGCCCAGACGGATGACCTCGAAGCGGCGACGGTCGATTTCGTCAGTGCGTTCTGTGGCTCACCATTGCCGGAAGTGGTGCGGGAGGCAGCGCTGTTCAACCTCAGCACGCTCCGGAGCCAGACCGTGTTCCGGACACCGGATGGGCGGATGTTCGGCTGGGAGGGGACGCAGGACCACACCGGGTCCTGCCATGGCAGTTGCACGCACGTCTGGAACTACGAGCAGGCAACCGCCTATCTCTTCGGTGATCTGGCGCGGTCGATGCGGGATGTGGAGTTTCTGTTCGCGACCGATGATGCGGGGCTGATGAGTTTCCGGGCCAACCTGCCGCTCGACTACGCGCAGGAGTGGGCGCTGGCCGCGGCGGACGGTCAGATGGGCTGCCTGATGAAGCTCTATCGCGACTGGAAGCTCTCCGGTGACGACGACTGGCTGCGGCACCTCTGGCCCGCCGCCAAGCAGGCGCTTGCCTTCACCTGGATTCCCGGCGGTTGGGATGCCGATCGCGACGGGGTGATGGAGGGGTGCCAGCACAACACGATGGACGTGGAGTATTACGGTCCGAATCCGCAGATGCAGTACTGGTATCTGGGGGCGTTGCGGGCAATGGAGGAACTGGCCCGCTATCTCGGTGAGGCCGGATATGCCGATGATCTCCACGCGTTGTTCGAGCGGGGCAGCGAGTGGACGAGTGCCAATCTCTTCAATGGTGAGTATTACGAGCACGAGATCTGGCCGCCAACGGGACCGATCGCGGAGGGGCTGCGTCATCACAGCATGGGCGCCCACAATCTCGTAGATCCGGAGCTTCAGTTGGGCGCGGGGTGCCTCGTCGACCAGTTGGTTGGCCAGTACATGGCCGAGGTGACCGGGCTCGGCGCATTGGGACCGGAGGCGGAGACGGCGACGACCCTGGCCAGCATCAAGCGACACAATTTCCTGCCCTCGATGGCCGGGCACTTCAATCACATGCGCTCGTATGCGTTGGGGCCGGACGAAGCGGCGACGTTGATGTGCAGCTA
>CAZNQC010000116.1:0-11718 GCA_964574825.1 uncultured Sphaerobacteraceae bacterium
GCGATCTGCTCGGTTGCCCGGGCCAGACGATCACGCTGGACCTGGACGACGTGCTCGGGCGCCCGCGAGGTGAACGACTCGTTCGCCAGCTGCTTCTCGGCGCGCGCCTGCTCGGCTTCGGCTTCTTCCAGTTCCTTCGTCAGCCGGGCACGTTCGGCCTCGAGGTCGACCATGCCTGTGAGCGGCAGCATCGCCACCACCTCACCTGCAATGACCGTCATGGCCTGGGACATCGGCTGGGACTCACCTGCCGCAATCTGTAACTGATCGGCGGCAATGCGGGCCAGGAAGCTCAACTGTCCCCGCAAACCTTCGAATGCCCCCTGGTGTCGGCCAGGATAGACCACGGCTTCGATCCATTGCGCAGGCTCGACCCCGGCCTCGGCCCGCGCATTGCGAATGCCACGCACCAGCTCGATCAGGGCACCAAAGGCAGCCTCTGCTTCCTCGTCGCGCTGACCAGCCTCGGGCCAGGCGGCAATCATGATGCTCTCGCCGACATGCGGCACCTTCTGCCAGAGCGCTTCGGTGATGAACGGCATGAAGGGATGCAGCAAGCGCAGTGACCGCTCGATGGTGTAGGCCAGGACCTGTGGGACCTGGTTCCCTTCGCGCTTGAGATCGACCTTGGCCGCTTCGATATACCAGTCGCAGAGTTCCGACCAGATGAAGTCGTTGATCTGGCGACCAGCCTCACCAAACAGGAACCCTTCGATCAAGCGCGTTGACGAGGCCGTCACGTCGTCCAGCCGGGAGATGATCCAGCGGTCAGCCACGGTGAGATCGCCCTGCGGCCGGGCGACACCCTGGTCGTCAAGCGCGATCTCCGCATCGCCGATCGAACGGATGGCGAAGCGAGTGGCATTCCAGAGCTTGTTACCGAAGTTGCGGCTGGCCTCGACACGCGGCACGCTCAGGCGACTGTCGTTGCCGGGAGAAGCCTGCGTCACGAGCGTGTAGCGCAACGCATCGGCCCCGTACTCGGCGGAAACTTCGATCGGGTCGATCACGTTGCCCTTGGTCTTGCTCATCTTGGCGCCTTCGACATCGCGGACGATGCCGTGGAGATAGACGGTGTCGAATGGGACATCGCCCATGAACTCCATGCCAAAGAACACCATCCGCGCCACCCAATGGAAGATGATTTCGTAGCCGGTCTCCATCACGGTGCCGGGGTAGAAACGCTCGAGGTCGGGTGTTTCGTCTGGCCAACCAAGGGTCGAGAATGTCCACAAACCAGAGCTGAACCACGTATCCAGCACGTCAGGATCCTGGATCACGACGCCACCGCATTGCGGGCAGGCATCGACGGCTTCTGCAGTGGTGGCGAACTCATGACCACAGTCATCGCAGGTCCAGACCGGAATCCGGTGTCCCCACCAGAGCTGGCGAGAGAGCGTCCAGTCGTGGATACCTTCGAGCCAGTTGTCCCAAACACCCTTGAACCGCTCGGGCACGAAGGTCAGGCGACCATCCTGGGCGGCTTCCAGCGCTGGTTTCGCCAGTCCCTCCATCGCCATGAACCATTGCTTGCTGATCAACGGTTGGACGACCGTTCCACATCGATCGCAATGCCCAACGCTGTGGCTGTGGGGCTCGGTCTTGACGAGCCAGCCTTCCGCGATGGCGCGGTCGACCACGGCCTTGCGAGCCGCCTCGACCGTCATGCCGGCCAGGTCTCCAGCCTCCTCGTTCAAGGTCGCGTCGAGATTCATGATGTTCAGCGCGGGCAGGCCCGTGCGCTGGGCGATCTCGAAGTCGTTCGGATCGTGCGCGGGAGTGACCTTGACCGCACCGGTGCCGAACGCCGGGTCGACATGCTCGTCGGCCACGACCGGAATCGGCCGATTCACGATCGGCAGCACGACGTTGCGGCCGACCAGGTGCGCGTAGCGTTCATCGGCCGGATTCACCGCCACCCCGGTGTCGCCGAGCATCGTTTCGGGCCGGGTGGTGGCGACGACCACCTGTTCGTCGCTGTCTTCCACTTGATATGCGAGATACCAAAGCGAGGATTGCACGTCCTCGTGCTTGACCTCGAGATCGGAGAGGGCGGTGTTGCAGCGCGGACACCACGAGATGATGCGCTCGCCGCGATAGATCAGGCCCTTGTCGTAGAGATGCTTGAAGGCATACCGAACGGCCCGAGCCGGTCCCGGATCCATCGTGAAGGCGAACCGGCTCCAGTCGCAGGAGGCGCCAAGCAGCCGCATCTGCTCACGAATGCGGGGCCGCAGGTCGTCCATGTATTCCCAGACGCGTTCCAGAAAGGCATCCCGCCCCAGATCGTGACGGGTGAGGCCCTCGGCCGCGATGACCTTTTCCACGGCCAGTTGGCCCGCGATCCCGGCATGGTCTGCGCCCGGGAGCCAGAGCACTGCCTCGCCCCGCATCCGGTGCCAGCGCGTCATGATGTCCTGCAGGGCGACAAACAACGCGTGACCCACGTGCAACACACCGGTCACGTTCGGCGGTGGCATGATGGTGACAAACGGCTTGCCGTCGCCCTCGCGCGCTGGGCGTGGCGCGAAGTACCCCTGGCTATCCCACCAGTCGTAGAGACCGTGTTCGATGGCGGCGGGGTCGTAGGCGGGAGCCAGCTCGACGGTATGGGTGGCGGGACTCGCGGTCATGGCCGTATCTCCGGGTGTGAAATCTGCAAATGGCCGGCGTCAGCACGGGACACAAAAAACCGCCCTGACAATGCCAGGACGGGATGACCCCGCGGTACCACCTCGCTTCGCGTCCCCTCTTGATGGAACACGCTCTCAAGCGCTGTAACGGGCGTACCCGGTCGAACCTGGTGCAGGATTGATCCCGCACGTCGATTCGACACCTCCTGGGCGACATTCGGCCGGTTCGCGCCGAGCGAGGCTCTCAGCCAGTGGCCTCGCATTGCTGGCGGCGGAAGGCGACCTACTCCTCCCGATCAGCGGTTATGTCCCCAAGTATGGCGAACCAGGCCCGCTGATGCAACGCGAACGGAACCCGCATTTTCCGGCCAACCCCCACCTTTCGAATCCGGTTAGCATGGTTTTCCGTCCAAAACCATGCGGAAAGCAAGCCGCGAGGGGTACGATAGGCTAGGACCAACGGCGTGGTTCCAGAAATGTGTCATTGTCGACCGCCTAGAATCATGGGGGATAGGGTGTCAAAACTGGTGTTATTCGGGCGTTCAACCAGGGAACCGGCCCCGGCTGATGCGGCGCCACCAACATCCAACCCGCCCCAATCCTATGAGTTGCCGAAGCCAATGCTGGCAAAGGCGTTCTGGGCATTCCTGCGCGGCAAACGGCGAGACACCTGGTCTGACGCGTCTCGTGCGATTCGGACATTAAAGAAGGCGCCCGTCATTCACGGTCTCCATCATGTACCGGCTGAGGGCCCCATCGTGTTCCTGCCGAATCACTACGAACGCAAGGATGCGGTCTGGGTGGGTTGGGGCGCGATGGCTCTGACCGACGCTGTGGCCCGCTCGCGCGATGTCTCCAAACTGGGACGGATGCATTGGGTGATGACGGACACCTGGGCGGACTGCTTCATTGGACCATTCCACGTCAATCCGAAGTACCTCGGTTGGGTGCTGAAGGGCTTTGGCAACATCTACGGCATCATCCGGATGCCGGCCCACGACCTGCCCAATCATTCATCCCAGCGCAACCGCAGCGCACGCTCGTTGCTGGAGATCTTCGACTATCTCAAGGCGGGTGACTGCGTTGCCGTTCATCCCGAAGCGGGAGGGTTCGAGACACTCATCCAACCGCCGGCTGGCGCAGGACGAGTAGTGTCGTGTCTCGATCGCCGCAACGTGACGTTGATCCCCGTTGGCATTCATGAGGAAGACGATCACCTGGTCGTCAATTTCGGGGCACCCATCGAGCACGGCATCTTCGACGGTCTCGACGACCGCACCGGAGCCGACACGATCATGCTCCGCATTGCCTCGCTCCTACCCGAGGCGAACCGTGGTGTGTACACCGAGCGGTACGCCGAGCAGGTCGAACGCGAGCGGCTGGCCTGGCGCGAACAGAGCGATCCCAAGGGCGCGATGCGACTGGAAGCGTAGTCCGAATCCGGACGCCAGAACCGCGTTTCAGGTACCACTCCCCTCCTCCGATCGAGGCCGGACACGGCACCCGGCGACTGCCCGTTAACCGGATTTCGCCGGTGTACGGTCACTGTGGTACACTGACAGATGCGAATGTTTGTTCGCATGTTCCATGCCGTCACCGCCACATCACCGCGTCCGACCGCCACGATTGCAGGGGAATCCAGCACCATGCCGCATCAGCACGAGTACATCAGTATTCGCGGCGCCCGCGAACACAATCTCAAGAACATCGACGTCGACATTCCCCGCAATCAGTTAGTGGTGTTAACCGGGCTTTCAGGCTCCGGCAAGTCATCACTGGCGTTCGACACCATCTTCGCGGAAGGACAGCGTCGTTACGTCGAGTCGCTCTCGGCCTACGCTCGCCAGTTCCTTGGCCAGATGGAGAAACCGGACATCGACCATATCGATGGTCTTTCTCCGGCAATCTCAATCGACCAGAAGGGCACCAGCCGCAACCCCCGCTCAACGGTCGGCACGGTCACCGAGATTTACGACTACATGCGCTTGTTGTGGGCGCGAGTCGGTCATCCCCACTGTCCCAATTGCGGTCGCCCCATCACACAGCAGTCGCCCCAGCAAATGGCCGAGCAACTGATGGCGTTGCCCGACGGCACCCGCCTGATGGTGCTGGGTCCGGTGATTCGCGATCGCAAGGGCGAGCACCAGGCCGTGTTCGACGAAATCCGGCGGCAGGGCTTCGTGCGTGTGCGCGTCGACGGCGAAGTCCGCGACATGGACGAAACGATCAAGCTGGCCAAGACCCGGAAGCACACGATTGAAGTCGTGGTCGACCGGTTGGTGATCCGGCACCCGGATCCGGATGCCGACCCGGACGATGACACCTCCAACCCCGACCGCGTGCGGCTGATCGACTCTCTCGAAGTTGCCCTGCGGATGTCAAACGGCATCGCCCTTGCCCAGATCATCGATGGCGAGGAGATAACCTTCTCCGAGCAGTTTGCCTGCACCCACTGTGGCATCAGCTTCGGCGAGCTCGAGCCGCGCAACTTCTCGTTCAACAACCCGCATGGCGCCTGCCCAAACTGCACCGGTCTGGGCACGATCATGGAGTTCGACCCCGAGCTGGTGATGCCCAACCGGGACCTCAGCATCGCCGATGGCGCGATCCTGCCGTTCATGCGATCGGGCCTGGAGAACTCCAAGTGGTACGGGTCGCTGCTGGAAGCGGTGGCCGAGACCTATGGCTTCTCCCTCTATGTGCCCGTTCGTGAACTTTCCACCGAGCACGTGGGCATCCTGCTCTATGGCAGCAAGGGCGAACCGGTCAAGGTTCAGTACGAATCGAAAAGCGGCCGCAAGCGCACCTACGATGTCGTCTATGAGGGCATCATTCCCAACTTGCAGCGGCGCCTGAACCAGACTGCATCCGATTCGGTGCGCGAGGACATGGAGCGGTACATGGCGCTCCGGCCGTGTCCTGTCTGCGATGGCGCCCGCCTGAAACCGGAGGTGCTGGCCGTAACGGTCGACGCGCGGTCGATCGTCGACGTGAGCCGGATGCCGATTCACCAGGCCCAGGCGTATTTCCTGAACCTGGCTGCGGATCCCAACAGCGACGACTCGGCGGTGTTCACCAATCGCGAATTCCTGATCGCCCGCCAGATTCTGAAAGAGATTCGTGAGCGACTTGGCTTCCTGGTCGATGTCGGTCTCGATTACCTGACCCTCGAGCGGTCGGCCAACACGCTCTCTGGCGGTGAAGCCCAGCGCATCCGGCTGGCAACCCAGATCGGGTCGAGCCTGATGGGTGTGCTCTACATCCTGGATGAACCGAGCATCGGGCTGCATCAGCGCGACAATGCCCGCCTGATCAAGACACTGGAGCGGCTGCGGGACATCGGGAACACCCTGATCGTGGTTGAGCACGACGAGGACACGATGCGGGCAGCCGACTGGATCGTTGATATCGGCCCGGGTGCGGGTGAGCATGGCGGGCACGTCATTGCCGAAGGCGACATGGCAGCCATCGCCAACACGGTAGGGTCCATCACCGGTGACTACCTGAGTGGCCGCCGCTCGATTCCCGTGCCGATGCTCCGACGCCCCGGCAACGGACACCACCTGGTGCTCCGTGGCGCCCGCGAGAACAACCTCCGCGACGTGACGGTGAAGTTCCCGCTGGGCACGTTCACCTGCATTACGGGGGTATCGGGGTCGGGCAAGAGTTCGCTCATCACCGACACCTTGCACAAGCGGCTGGCGATGGACCTGCACCGGGCGCGACACAAACCAGGTGCGCACGATTCGCTCGATGGCGTAAAGCACCTCGACAAGGTGATCGAGATCGACCAGAGTCCGATCGGACGCACGCCGCGATCCAATCCCGCCACCTACACCGGACTGTTCACGCCAATTCGCGAACTGTTCGCGTCGATGACCGAGGCGAAGGCGCGTGGGTATCAGGCGGGTCGGTTCTCGTTCAACGTGAAGGGCGGCCGCTGCGAAGCGTGCAAGGGTGAAGGCATCATCCAGATCGAGATGAACTTCCTGCCCGATGTGTTCGTGCCCTGCGAAGTCTGCCACGGTGCCCGGTACAATCGGGAAGCCCTCGAGATCCTCTACAAGGGCAAGTCCATCGCCGACGTGCTGAGCATGACCGTGACCGAGGCACTGGCGTTCTTCGAGAACATTCCCTCGATCAAGAACAAGCTGCAGACGCTGGAAGATGTCGGTCTGGGGTACATCCGGCTTGGACAACCAGCGACCCAGCTCTCTGGCGGCGAAGCGCAGCGGGTGAAGCTCTCCAGCGAGCTATCGCGCCGGGCCACCGGGCGAACTCTCTACATCCTGGATGAGCCAACCACCGGCCTGCACTTTGCCGACATCGAACGGCTGCTCGGCGTGCTGCAACGGCTGGCCGATGGCGGCAACACCATCGTGGTGATCGAGCACAACCTGGACATCATCAAATCGGCCGACTGGATCATCGACATGGGCCCGGAGGGCGGTTCCGGTGGCGGGATGGTCATCGCCGAAGGCACGCCGGAAGATGTGGCCGCCACCCCCGGCTCGTACACCGGTGAGTTCCTGCGACCGATTCTGCAACCGATGCAGCTGGCGGCTGACTGAGGCAGTTTCCGGTTGAATGGCCTGCTGGATGCCGAAACGGTTGGTGGCGCGTGATTGCACCACCAACCGTTGTGTCTTTGTTGACTCGGCTGGCACAGATTGTGGATCGAACGGGGTGCGTGCTAGTATCGGTCCAGTGGCTAGACGCACGGTTGCATCCGGCTCCTGGTGCGAAGGTTGTCCGCGGCAACCCTGACCTGAAGGTGTAGGCAGGGTGAATAACGCCGTCCTCGTTCTGAATCAGAACTACGAACCGCTCAATGTCTGCAATGTTCGCCGGGCCCTGGTATTGGTCATCGGCGGCAAGGCAGAAGTTCTGGAAGCGAATCCGCATTCGATCGCCAGCCCCAGGGCGTCATACGTCGCCCCCTCGGTGATCCGCCTCGTGTACCTGATCCGCCGCCCCCGGCCGCGGGTGAAACTGTCCCGGCGCGAAATCTTCATTCGCGACAATTACACCTGCCAGTATTGCGACCGGCAAATGACCGATCTCACCATCGACCACGTGATTCCGCGTTCCCGTGGTGGCCAGCATGTCTGGGACAACGTGGTATCGGCCTGCCGTCAATGCAATCACCGCAAGGGCGGCAAGAGCATCGCCGAGGCCCGCATGGCACTGCGGAAGCAACCTCACGAACCGCGCGCTGGCACGTACTACACGATCGAACGGCGGCTCGATACGTCGCTCCAGTCAGGCTGGCACAAATTCCTGCCCGGCATCGAGGGCTCGACGCACTTCAGTTCCGACTCTAGTCGCCCCGCGTGAGACAATACCGGAGCCCTGTGCTGCGGTGTTGATCGGCGCGGGGTTCGCAGGATGTTGCCGGTTGGCCGTTGCCCACCGGCATTCCCTTGTGTGCGTCTCCACCAGACCAGGAGCTCCATCATGCTTGACATTGCACTGATTCGCGAAAATCCGACCCGGGTCAAGGACCTGTGTCTGCAGAAAAACGTCGACGCGCCGATTGACGCCGTCCTCCACCTCGATGAAGAGCGGCGGCGCCTGATTGGTGAGGTCGAGGAGATCAAGGCCCGGCGCAATGCAGGGTCAAAGACCATTGGCCGCACGAAAGATGCGGAAGAACGACAACGCCTGATCGCCGAAATGAGCGGGTTGGGCGACAAAATCGGGACGCTCGATGACCAGCTTCGCCAGGTGGAGGCCCTACTTCACGAGTTGATGCTGGGCATCCCGAATCTGCCGGACCCGGACGTGCCGGTCGGTCCGGATGCCGAGAGCAATACCGTCTACGCCCAGAAGGGTGAATCACCGACATTCGATTTCACGCCGAAGCCGCACTGGGACATCGCCGAAGACCTCGGCATCATCGATTTCGAGCGGGGCGTCAAGATCGCTGGTACACGCGGCTACGTGATGGTGGGTGACGGTGCTCGCTTGCAGCGCGCGCTGGTGGCCTGGATGCTGGATGTTCACACGCTGCAGCATGGCTACACCGAGGTCATTCCGCCGCACCTCGTGCTCGGTGAGTCGCTGGTGGGGACAGGCAACCTGCCGAAGTTTGCCGACACACTGTTCCGCGACATCGAAGAGGACAAGTGGCTCATTCCAACGGCGGAAGTGCCGATCACCAATCTCTACCGGGATGAAATCCTCAACGAAGACCAGCTTCCGATCTACCATACCGCCGCCACGATGTGCTTCCGTCGAGAGCAGATCTCGGGCGGGCGGGAAGTCCGTGGCATCAAGCGGGTCTTCGAGTTCCAGAAAGTCGAACTGGTCAAGTTCGCCCACCCCGATCATTCGGAGAAGGAGCTCCAGACGCTGCTCGATGAAGCGCTGGTCATCGTCGACGGCCTCGGTCTGCCATATCGCATCCTGAATCTGTCGACCGGTGACATGACGTTCTCATCGGCCCACACCTACGATATCGAAACGTGGGCGCCGGGCTCGGATGAATGGCTCGAAATCTCGTCGTGCTCGTTGTTCCGCGACTACCAGGCTCGTCGCGCCAACATCCGGTTCCGGCCCAACGCCGGAGGACGCCCGCAACTGGTCCATACGCTGAATGGCTCGGGGCTCGCGCTGCCACGGACGATCATCGCCATCCTCGAAAACTACCAGCAGGCTGATGGCACCGTCGTCGTCCCGCCGGTGCTGCGTCCCTACATGGGCGGTCAGGACGTCATCGGCAAGCAGTAATAGGGACGGAAGACCAATCTGCAGACACACGAACGCCCCGGGGACTGGTTCATCGCCAGTCACCCAGGGCGTTCGTTTTGGCGGAGAGGGCGGGATTCGAACCCGCGGAGGCTCTCACCTCTCCGGTTTTCAAGACCGGCGCAATCGGCCGCTCTGCCACCTCTCCGCCGCTGATTCTACCCTACCGATCACGTCATTTGCAGGACAGACCGGTCAGACAAATGCCTGGACGCGGCGATCGACTTCCTCGAGGTCAAATAAGGCGTCGGGGTCGATGTCGGCGGTGCCGTAGGCCCACTCCATGCGCTCGACCGCCTCCGGATGATTTGGATCGGAAGGATCGCGGCTGGCGATCAGCATCCATTCATAGGTCCAGATCCCGCCACAATCCTCAGGCGGCGAGGCCCGGCGACCGGCAGTGCACCTCGCGAGCGGTTCCCCCGGCACCACATCAACAATCTTCTCCAGTTTCAGGCTATGATCCCAACTGTCTCCAAAGTCGTATTGGTAGTAGAGCTTGTCGCCAGGGTTGACCAGCAATTGACCAAGTGTGAAGTCGGTTTCAGGCTCAGTCGGTTCAGAGAAGCCAGGAAACCCCCACTCGTCGTCCATCTCCATGCCAAAGCGGCGTCTGGTCTTCCAATGCGGAAGTCCGCCAAGGTTTTCGGTCAGGACCGAGGGGGATATTTTGCCAAAGAGTAACTCCATCCTGTTCCGAAGGTGCTCCTGATGACGCGGATTGTCGGCCAGGGGAATGTTGCGCTGCTCGAACTCGTGGAGATGACTGTTGTCCCAATCGAATGCAGCCTGCAGAATTCCGTGCACCTGATCGAGCCGGAGTTCAGGCGCGATTTCGAGCCGGCGCCAGATCGGCGGTTTCGCCCCCATCAGGTCAACCCGCACCACCAGCCGCCGGTTCGACGGAGTGGGGGCCAATCGGCGTGGATTGCGTCGCTTGCGTGATGGCTTGGACATGGTGAACTCCTCTCCATGTAACAACATCCGCGAATCCTCTGGACCGTCAGGCACCTCATCGGTCCGGGGCCAGAACCTGCCTGTCCCTCTTCTCCACGGAAGGACAGTCGGATCACCTTGCACAGACTCTACTCCAGCAGACTGCTCTCCGGAATGTATGGTAGTCCCTGGCACGATGGAGGAAGGAAAACTGCGGGAGCGACGAGTCGAACATCCCGCGGCGAACTCGCTTGGACGCAGTCGGCCGGCGTTTGGTAGAATGTCGCGTGCGCTGGGGAGATGGCCGAGCGGTTGAAGGCGCGCGCCTGCTAAGCGTGTATAGGAGTAATTCTCCTATCGAGGGTTCGAATCCCTCTCTCTCCGCCAGACAACGGACAATCAAACTGTTGAGACGTGATTTCCATCGGTGCCGTCAGGCCCGGTGGTTTTCTCGTTGTGCCGGGCCAGTGGACAGTTGCGAGCGAACATCCACCCCGAGCGGAAACCGGCTCAGAGACACGAAAACGGTCAAGCGGAGTCCCCGGCTCCAGGAGCCTTCAGCGTTTCCTGGTACTGACGGTCGAGGTCAGCCCAGCCAAACTCCATCGCTCGCTGGCCCACGACGCGGCCAATCGGCTGGCCGTCCAAATACCGATCGGCAACGGCCAGACAGATGTGCCAGCCTGCCGCATAGCTGGCAAGTGGAAGCGCGGGCGCCGAGGCCATGGTGTGGCGTAGCGTCAACAAGGTCCCGTCATCGCGTCGATCAAGCTGCCAGGTCAGGACATCGTCGCCCCAATGGTGCCGCAGCAATCGTGGTGGTTCCGATTCCAGGACCTCCCCTTCCAGCTCCATCGGAGGCTCCTGGTCACTGTCCGTCATCCGTAGCCGAGCTGCGCCCAGCTCAGTCAGGTTGCGATTCGCCACGAAGGGCAGCCACTCCAGCTGTTCTGCAGGATCGGTCAATGCCCGCCAGATCTTTCCCGGTGCATGATCGAGCAACCGTGTGAAGACGAGCGTCGTCGTGCCCTCGCCCACCTCGCGGGTTACTTCAGCCAACGGACCATGGTCAAGCTTTATGTCTGGCATCAGTCTTCCATTCTGTCTAGGTGATGTTCCAATGCGTCGAGATGCTCGTTCCACAAGGCACGATACGGCTCCAGCCAGGTGTCGATGTCCCTGATTCGTTCAAGCTCGAGCCGGTAGATCCGGTGCTGCGCCTCGGTCCGACTGGTGACGAATCCGGTATTCCGCAGCACCCGGAGGTGCTTCGACACGCTTGGCTGAGGCATCTGCAGCCGCTGGGCCAGGGCATTCACGCTGGACTCGCCGCGGCGAAGCTCGTTGAGAATGTTCCGCCGTGCTGGTTCGGCCAACACGGCAAAGGGATCGTGCATAT
>CAZNQC010000117.1:0-5333 GCA_964574825.1 uncultured Sphaerobacteraceae bacterium
ACCCGCGATCCGAAGGACGACTATCTGCTGGCCCCCGCCATCCGCGCCCACGTCGACTATGTGGTGTCTGGCGACAAGGATCTCCAGGTGCTGGGCGAAGTCGAGGGCGTGAAAATCCTCTCTCCGGCTGACTTCCTGGCCCTCCTCGACGGGCAAACAATCGGACCATCCACCGAATCACCGTGATGGGGTTGCGGGGAGGCGTTTCCTCGGTGATGCTGGCAGGCATGGGGCCAACGTTCACCCCGAAGGAGCTTCCCGCATGGCCATCACCTCTCCCCCTGACCTCCAGACTGGCATTGCCGAGTGGCTGGAAGAACGTCAGGGTCGTTTCATCACCATCTCCGACTACATCTGGGAGAACCCCGAGCTTGGCCTGGCCGAATTCAAGGCCTGCAAACGCCAGTCCGATGACCTGGCCGCGGACGGGTTCACCATCACCGGCAATATCGGTGGTTTGCCAACCGCATTCATGGCCGAATGGACCCAGGGCGAAGGCGGCCCGATCATCGGTTTCCTCGGTGAATACGACGCCCTGCCCGGTCTCTCGCAACAACGATCGAGCATCCAGGATCCGCTGATTGCCGGTGGCGATGGTCACGGTTGTGGCCACAATCTGCTCGGCACTGCCGCCCTCGCCGCTGCCAGCGTGCTCAAGGCCTGGCTGGAACGCAGCGGAGTTGCCGCCACAGTGCGCTACTACGGCTGCCCCGCCGAGGAAACCTACGACGGCAAGGCTTACATGGCCCGCGCCGGTGCCTTCGATGATCTCGACCTGGCACTGACCTGGCACCCCGGCTCGCTCAACACGGTCTCCGCTTCGTCCAGCCTGGCGGTTAACAACATTACCTACCGGTTCCACGGGCGCACGGCCCACGCCGCCGCCAACCCGGAAACCGGCCGCTCCGCGCTCGATGCCGTCGAACTGATGAACGTCGGGGTCAACTTCCTGCGGGAGCACATGCCGGAGAAGGCCCGCATTCACTATGTGATCACCAACGGCGGCGGTGCGCCAAACGTGGTGCCGGACGACTGCGAAGTCTGGTACTTCATCCGCTCACCCGAACGACACCAGGTCGAGGAACTGACCGAGCGTGTGCGCAAGGTCGCCGAAGGCGCTGCGCTGATGACCGAAACCACCGTCGAGGTCATCTTCGGGTCCGGTGCCTACAACCTTCTCTACAACGACGTGGTCGGCGAGCAATTGATGGCCAGCCTCCAGGCGCTCGGACCGATCGAGTTCACCGACGAGGAGGTCCAGTTCGCCAAAACCGTCGTCGAAGGCTTCCCGCGCGAGTTGCGCACCGCCCTGCTCGACAAGCGTCACCTGCCGCCCGAGGCGATCGATTGGGGCATCACCGGTGACGTCTGGCCGATTCGCGACAAGGGCGAGGTTGGCGCCGGTTCCACCGATGTCGCCGACGTTTCGTGGTGCGCGCCCACCGGCCAGATCACCACCAGCACCTGGGCGCTCGGCATTCCTGGTCACTCCTGGGCCGTCACTGCCACCGGCGCCATGTCGATTGGGCACAAGGGCATGCTTCATGCCGCCAAGACCATGGCCCTCACCGGTGCGAATTTCATCCTGGACCCCGAGTTGCTCCAGCAGGCGAAGGACGAATTTGCCGCCTCCACCGCTGGTCGGCCGTATGTCTGCCCAATTCCGGATCACATCCAGGCACCCGAGTTCGAATCCACCATCTAGTACGACCAGCTTTCCGTCAGGGGGGACCAACGCATGGCCAGCACCGTCAACGAGGTACAGACCGGCATCACTGAATGGCTGGAGGAGCGGCAGGGCCGGTTCATCGCCATGGCCGACCAGATCTGGGACAACCCGGAACTGGCCCTGGCCGAGTACAAGGCCTGCAAGCTGCAGAGCGAAGACCTGGCCGCCGACGGGTTCACCATCACCGGCAACATTGGTGATCTCCCCACGGCGTTCATGGCGGAATGGACCCAGGGCGAAGGCGGCCCGATCATCGGCTTCCTCGGTGAATACGATGCCCTGCCGGGACTCTCCCAGGAGCGCGATCCGCTCCAGGACCCGATCGTGCCGGACGGGCCGGGCCACGGCTGCGGGCACAACCTGCTGGGAACCGCCGCCCTGGCCGCCGCCAGCGTCCTCAAGGGTTGGTTGGAGCACTCCGGACAGCCGGGCACGGTTCGCTACTATGGCTGCCCCGCCGAGGAAACCTGTGAGGGCAAGGTCTTCATGGCCCGGGCTGGCGCCTTCGACGACCTCGATATGGCCATTACCTGGCACCCCGGCATCGATACCACCGTTTGGGCATCGAGCTCGCTGGCGGTGAACAATCTCAAGTTCCGCTTCCGCGGCCGCACCGCCCATGCTGCCGGGAATCCGGAAACCGGTCGCTCCGCGCTCGATGCCGTGGAATTGATGAACGTGGGCGTCAATTTCCTCCGCGAGCACATGATCGAGAAAGCTCGCATTCACTACGTCATTACCAACGGCGGCGGTGCGCCAAACGTGGTGCCCGACGACGCCGAAGTCTGGTACTTCGTGCGTTCTCCGGAGCGCTCCCAGGTCGAGGAACTGACCGACCGGGTCCGCAAGATTGCCCAGGGCGCGGCCATGATGACCGAAACCACGGTCGAAGAGAACTTCATTGCCGGGGCCTACAACATGCTCCCGAACAAGGTGATCACCCGCAAGATGGGCGAGGTCCTCGAATCGCTTGGCGAGATCGCGTTCACCGAGGACGAATACGGCTACGGGAAGCAGGTTGCCGCCCAGTATCCGGAGGAACTCCGCAAGGGCATCCTCACCAAGCGCCACCTGCCGGCCGACATCGTCAATGATGGCCTGTCCGCCACCGTTTGGCCGATGCGCGATGCCGGGGAAGTCGGCTCCGGTTCGACCGATGTCGCCGACGTGTCCTGGATCACGCCGACCTCACAGTTCCGCACCACCTGCTTTGCGCTCGGCGTGCCCGGTCACTCGTGGGCCAACACCTCCACCTCGGGCGTCTCGATCGGTCACAAGGGGATGTTGCACGCCGCCAAGGGCATGGCGATCACGGCAGCGGAGTTCATCCTCGACCCGGAGCTGCTGCAACAGGCGAAGGATGAGTTCGCCGCTTCGACTGCCGGTCGGCCCTACCAGTGCCCGATTCCGGCCCACGTGCAGCCCCGGAAGCCGTGACCGGAACGGCGTGAATACCTGGGGCCGATGTGCCGGTCCAGGTGTTCCGGGGAGCAGGTGTGGACGGAAAGTTCCGGCGCGACCAGTTGGCACGCGAAACACTCGAAGGCTACGCCAGCGGTCCGGATGCGCCGCTGGCCGCCACCGCCGCTGCCCTGGCGAAAACCCCAGCCGCCCGCTCGCTGATCCTGGTTGAAGGGGTCAGTGACCAGATCGCGGTCGAGACGCTGGCGCATCGGCATCAGCGCGATCTCATCGCCGAGCAGGTGGTGGTTCTGCCCGTTGGTGGTGCCCAGGCATTCGCTCGCTACCTGCTCCAGTTCGGCCCGCAGGGTGCGAATGTGCCCCTTGCCGGACTCTGTGATGCGGGTGAGGAGCGATTCGTGCGCCGGGCCATGACTGCCGCCGGTCTCGGTGTGCCCCAGACCCGCGCCGAGATGGCAGAATTGGGCTTCTTCGTCTGCGTTGAGGACCTCGAGGCCGAGTTGATCCGGGCCGCTGGTCGCGACGCCATCGAATCGTTGCTCGAAGCCCAGGGTGATCTTGCTTCCCTCCGCACGCTCCAGCGTCAACCCGGCTGGCGGGATAAACCGTTCGCGGCCCAGATGCGGCGATTTCTGGGTGCCGGGGCGCGGCGCAAATCGCGCTATGCCCGGCTACTGGTGGAAACGGTGCCGCTTGACCGGATCCCGGCTCCGCTGGAACGAGTGCTTCGACAGTCGGCAGGATAAGGGGCAATCCCCGGAGGAAGCAGGGTGGCAACTGCCAGGCAGCACATTCCATTCACCAAGATGAGCGGCGCGGGGAACGACTTCGTGGTGATCGATCATCGCGAACCGTTCCTCACCGAGGATGAGATTCCGGAGTTCACCCGGTCTGTCTGCCGGCGGCGCCTCGGCATTGGTGCCGACGGCGTCATCCTGATCGAACTGCCAACCCAACCCGATGTCGACTTTCGCTGGCGCTACATCAACGCCGATGGGTCGAACGGGGAAATGTGTGGCAATGGCGCCATGTGCGGCGCCCGCTTCGCCGTCGAGCGCGGCATCGCTCCCGCCGCCTGCCAGTTCGAAACCGATGCCGGCATCGTTCAGGCCAACGTCGGAGGCGGGGAATGTCCAATGGTCTCGCTCCTGCTCCCGCTGGTGCCCGCCCCTGGCTTGACTACATCCATCTGGATTGAACCGGACGAGTGGATGGTCACCCCCCTGCTGGTCGGCGTGCCGCATGCCGTTGCCGTCGTGCCGGATGTCGATGCCTGGGAGGACACGGCCTTCGACGCCTGGGGGCGGACGATGCGGTATCACCCCGCGTTCGCTCCGGCTGGAACCAACGCGAACCTGATTCACCTCATCGACAGCCATACCCTGCGGATGCGCACCTGGGAGCGTGGCGTGGAGGCCGAGACGCTGGCCTGTGGAACGGGCGCGGTTGCCTCGAGCATCGTTGCGACCTGCCAGGGACTGGTGACAGCACCGGTCGACGTGGTCGTCAGCAGTGGCGAAGTCCTCCAGGTCTCGTTCCTCAGGAGCGGCGATTGCTTCACGGACGTCACGCTCACCGGGCGGCCGCGCGAGGTCATGATCGGCCAGGTGGTACCAGAGGCGCTGGACTGACTGCCACTCCTCCTGATGGGCCTGCCCTGGAGGTGCGATCTGGTTGCCGTGTCCGCTTCCCCACGCGTCACGATGTGGGGAACGCTTGCCCGCGCTATGCTGGCGGTTCGTCCGCGAACGACACCGTGACCTGCCCTGCCCGGACGTGAATCGTGGTGCCGGATTTGGACTCGATGTGGCGTGTCCTCCGGGGCGCGCGGCTGAGGCTGGTTTCGCCACCCGCACCCTTGAATCGAACGGTTCGGCTCGGCGGCTTCATCCCGGAATACGCGGCGCTGAGACCAGCCAACCCGAGTTCGGGTGACATCGCGAACAGGTCCTCCGGGGAATAGTCGCCGTCGGGCAGGGTCGCCAGCAGGACGATCGCGTCGTTGAGTGGGGGAAGATGTGGATGGTCGGTGTTCCCCATCGCAGGACTCCAGGTTGAGGTGGTTTGTGTCTGTTCGTCGTTGTGGATCCCGGCTGCAATTCTACTCGCAGCGGAGCGACCCTGGAGCGGAGTGGCTGTGGAACCCACCTGGCCGCTCATGTCGGGTTCAAACGAGAAGAGA
>CAZNQC010000117.1:5433-11715 GCA_964574825.1 uncultured Sphaerobacteraceae bacterium
GATCTCCCGCCGAGAGTGGCTGTGGAACTCACCGGGCCACCTGGGCGTTGCACGAAGTGGGACAGGAACGTGCGCAGGTTGGATATGCCGAATGGGGTATTGATATCAATTGCGCGGCAACGTATTGTGGCTGCTGTCAATTGATGCACCAGATCGTGGAGGATGGGGAAAGCCATCTCCATCTGCGTGCCTCCGCTGGCCCACGATGCGTGCGCGCGGAACGATCGCCCCGGTCGAGGCGATCTCGTTGGCCAGGATGTCCGTGTAGCTGGGAATGGAACATATGCCGGGGAGAACGGTGGCAGGTTGCTGGAATCTGCGCGCTGGGGTTGTGATGGTTTTGGGCCTGCTGATGGTCTTCAGCGGGCACTCGGTGCTTGCCAACGACGAGGATTCCACCCCGATCGGCATCGGCGTGGTGACGGATGCCACACCGGACGATGATCTGCCCCCACCTGCTTCCGATCCATCCCTGCCGGCTGAAGAAGCGACACCCGGCGACATATCCAATCCCGAGACGAGTCCCCCAGTGCTGACTCCCACCGCCGATCCGGAGCAGGGCGGTGAGGCAGTTGCACCCGGCACGGTCACCGTGGTGCTCTGGACCAGCGATCACACGCCCCTACCCGAGCGGGCCACGATTTGTGTGGGCGATGTCTGCCAGTCGGGCAGCCAATCCCGGAGCGGAGCCTCATTCTGGTTTGACGAGGTCAGGCTGGGCTGGCAGCAGGTCACGCTTCGGATCGGTGCCCCCTATGGCGAATCAACCGTTCCCGTGCTGGTCAGGGCGGGCACCAACAACCAGGTCGAGGTCACCCTGGTGCCGGAACAACAGATGCCTGGCGAACGGCTCGATCCGACACCTGCCCCGGCCGAACGCCCCGTTGAATCCATCCCCCCGGCCCAGGAAACAGTCGGGTCGAGTGTGGCCGTCTCGGCCCTGCCCTCGACCGGTGCTGCTTCCGCGCCAGCAGCCCTGCCGCTCGTGCTGGGTACCCTGGCCATGGTGCTGGCTGTTGCCGCGGGCGGAATGCTGGTCTCCACTCGCTCGTAGAACGGTCCCCAGCGAGCCTGCGATCACATCCCGGCTATCTGTTGGCGGAGGTCTTAGCCCCGCTTGTCCCTCCCAAAACTGACCTTCCGATTTCCGGATGGTTTTGCGCCATCGCAACTGCCGCACTACCATATAGCCAGCACGGTGCAGGTCAGCCAGCAATCGTCCGCGAGGTGCCCGGCCGACCTCTTCGACTCCACGTCGAAGTCACGATCAATCCCGCCGATCGTGTGCCCCGGGGGCGTCGTGTGCGGTCACTTCGATGTGACCAACCCAGACGGACAATGCAAGGTGCCGCGAATCCTTCTCGTGATGGAAGGATGGTGAGCGGCGCTCCTGGGATATCTGCCGGGTCATCTGGCCCGGTTTGGGTGCTGCACGATCGCTAGAGAGACGCTGTCATGACGGATTCCACCGCTTCACGCCTTGTTAACGATACCGACCAGAACGAAGAACCCGTGACCGACATCGAACGTGACGAAACCGCCGCGGTCGTCGCCGATCCTGATGGTGACGTAGCTGCCATTGACGAAACCGATTCGGTTGTAGCCGGGCCGGATGGTGACGTAGCTGCCATTGAGGAGACCGAGACGGTCGTTGCTGCTGCGGATGGCGGCGAGGCTGTCATCGAGGAAACCGAGTCAGTGGTTGTTGCCGAAGAGTCAGCCGGCGATCCTGCGCCGGACGTCGATCCCGCCGCGGAAACCGACGATCGCACCGATCCCGACTTCGTGGTTACCCCGATCTTTACCGCCCGGCATCCCTCACCACTCACGCCGGAGGCATCTCCCAACGGCGAATGGCTCGCCTACTTCATCGAAACCGCCACCGATGGCCTTCAGCTTTGGCTGTCCCCCACCGACGGCGGCGATCCTCAGCAGGTCGAGTTGCCGTTCACGCCGGTCGTCGAACGCGATCCGGACTCGGGGCGGCTCATTCGTGGACCCCAGTGGTCGCCCGATGGCGGAGCAATCGCGCTGACTGGCGAGGTTGAGGGGGAGGATCGCACCGGCATCTGGATCATTCCGTCCCCGGTTCAGAGCCACGCCCAACCAACCCTCGTCGCCGCCCAGCCCGACGAAGGCGAGGGTGCCGACGAGTCCGGTGCCGAGCCGGCTGCCGGTGATGGAACGGAAGCGTCCACCGCCGAAGCCCCGGCCGATGATGAAGCTGCCGATGCGGCGGCAGTGCCCGAGATTCGCACCGTCAAGGTCGACAACTTCGATCCAGCCTCCGTGGTTGAGGTGGCCGAACCGGTTGCGGCGGCCGGCAGCATCGAGGAAGGGAATGCCAATGTCGTCCAGGCGGCGACTGCCTCATCCTCCGCCGCTCCCATCGAAACGCATCTGCTGACCTGGGGTCCCGGGTCCGAACGCTCGCCCCGCTGGTCGCCAGACGGCAACATCATCGCCTTCGTCAGTAATCGCGACGGCCGCGACACGATCGCGCTGGCCACGGCTGGCGGCGACGAGCCAACCATCGCCGAGCTCTTGACCTGGAGTTCCGCTGATGACCGCGAGCCGGTCTGGTCGCGCGATGGACGGTTCCTGGCCTTCACCCGGCAGCGCACCGATGGTCCCGAACATGCCGATATCTATCTCTACTCCCCGGAATCGGGGGAGTTGACCAATCTCACCGAAACCAAGGCCAGTGCGGTTCGCCACTCGCTGGACTGGGTCGCGGGAAGGAACCTGGTCGCCTATGTCACACAGGACGGTGACTGGCTCTCCATCTCGGTCATCAATGCCGACAACAAGGCCGGGTGGGCGGTCACCCGGGAATCGGGCGACAAAACCGAACCTCGCTTCCATCCCACCGAAGCCAGGCTTGTCTACGTCCGGTCCGAAGGCTTCGCCACCGTCTGCTGCGAACGTGGCCTGCATGCCTCGGGTGCCGTGGCGCTCGACCCCTCCGAGGGCGTCGTCCACTCCCCTCGCTGGTTGATGGGCAAGAAGGTCGTCTACGGCTTCTCCGCTCCCCAGAAGCCATTCGGGTTCCTTGTTCAGGAGAACCTGGCCTCATCCGAGCGGACCCCGCTTCAGACGCCAGACGTGCCGAACACCTCTGGCGTCACGTTCCGTCATCCTGTCCCGTTCGAATTCCCAATTGGCGACGACGAGCAGTTCTCCGGCATGCTCTACCGGGTGGGCGATGACGCCACGGGTGAATCGGCCGCCGTGACCTACCTGCCGGATGGACCGCTGGCCATTCGCCGCGCCGACTTCAACCTCGAAGAACAGGCGCTGGCCCAGGGTGGCCTCAACATCTTCACACCGGTGCTCCACGGCAGCACGGGGTTCGGCAAGGGCGTCGAAGATGACCTCGCCGACCTCTCGGCCACCGAGATCGAAGTCTCGGACATCGCCGAAGCTGGCTGGGCGCTGGGTGAAGCCGAAGGGATCGATCCCAACCGGCTGGCGCTCGTTGGCGTGGGGTACGGCGCAACTCTCGCCCTCCTCACTGCCGGGGCACGGCCGGGTATCTACTCGGCGGTGGTCGCCATCGATCCAATCACCGAATGGTCGATCGAATTGGGCGAGTGCACTCCCAGTTGGCGGAATTGGGTCACCACCCAGTACGGCATGCCGCTCACGCATCCCGATCGGTACGCCCTGCGCACGCCGTCAACCTTCGCCGCAGTGATCGATGTGCCCGTCATCCTCGTCTCCACCGCTGGGGCCCCCGTTTACCGGCAGGCCCAAACCGAACTGCTGGCCGGTTGGCTGGCGGAGGTCGGGGTGCCATTCGAAGAACTTGGCGTGCCGGACGAGCCACTCACCGCCACCCTGGAGCGCGTCGGGCACAAGCTGGCGACGCTCCTTGGTGGCAATACATCGGATGTTGAGACCAGCGACCCGACAGCAGAAGCTCCTGTCGGCTAACCTGTACCCTGCACCTGACGGGCTGATTCTCGAATTGGCCCGGACAACCATGTCAGGGTGCGTTTCTGGCGGCCGGGGCTGACGGCCGCCAATATCGCTGGTGCGCCCACTCCCAGTGTTTGCACAGGTGGATGGTTGGCAACTACCATCCGCCACTGGCGGTGCTGGACATGGGGTCTGGCGTTCCAGCGTAAGCGTGCTTCATGTCCTCACCTTATCGACCTCGTTCTGGCCGGCGCCAGGTGCGCCATTCGCAACCTCCCTCCGCACAGGACCACTCCACCATGGGCTCCCAGGCAATTGACTCCGGTTCCGTTTCGCCCGAGCCGATGGGTATCAGCCGGCGTAACCTCACCATCGTTGGCGCCGTTGTCGCCGGCGGTGCCGTGATTGGTACCGGTGCCTCAATCCTGTTTGGCGAAGGAAACAATGGCTGGCAGATCGGTGACGGCTCGGGCGGCGCGACACCACCCCCGCCGCCAACCGAGATGGTCGCCACCCCCACGTTGGTTCCCACCCAGTCAGTGATGGCGACCGATCCGGAAACCATCGGTACCCCGGAACCAACGGTCGAAGTGAACGTCTCCGATCCGGCCACCATCCTCGACACGGCATCAATTGCCGATCTTCGCCGCCACCTCGATGCCGGAGACTTCACGGTCGCGCAGTTGACCCAGGCCAGCCTCAACCGCATCCGGTCCCTCGATGGCGGCGATGTCGCCCTCAACGCCATGATCACCCTCAACGCCGAGGCCCAGGAGATTGCGGCGACTCTGGACGCCGAACTGGCGGCCGGCACCGTGCGGGGTCCGCTTCACGGCATTCCGGTGGTGCTCAAGGACATCATTGCCACCGGAGACCGCATGCCCAACACCGCGGGGTCCATTGCCATGAAGGAAAACGTGGCGGTGGAGGACGCCTGGATCACGAACCGCTTGCGCGAGGCGGGGGCGGTCATTCTGGGCAAGACCAACCTGACCGAGTGGTCCAATTTCATGGGGGCCGACGGCTGGAGCGGCTACAGCTCCTTTGGTGGCCTCACGGTCAACCCCCACAACCTGAACATGTCCGCCTCGGGCTCCAGCACCGGGTCAGCCGTGGCCGTCGCGGCAGGCTACGCGCCGATCGGGATTGGTGCGGAGTTCGATGGTTCGATCATTGCCCCAGCCGCGCTCACCGGCGTGGTTGGCCTCAAACCCACCGTCGGTCTCATCGGTCGCAGCGGGGTGATCCCAATCGGCTTCACCCAGGACTCGCTGGGGCCCATGACCAAATCGGTGGAAGATGCCGCGATTGCGCTGGAGGTGCTGGCCGGGTTCGATCCCGACGATCCGGGGCGCACCGTGGGCTCCGAATCCGCTCCCTGGGCAGCCTTCGAATCGGATCCGGTCCCCGATCCTGGGATGGGCGACTACACCAGCGGACTGTCCGCCGATGCTCTGCAGGGTGCCCGCATCGGAATCGTCGGCAACTTTCAGGACAATCCCGAACTGGCCTCGGCCTGGGCGGTGTTTGAGGAGATCCTGCCGCTCCTGGAACAGGCGGGTGCTGAACTGGTCCCCGGGATCTGGGTCGGTGACGAAGGAGTGCGCGACTCATATACTCGCAAGATCACCGAGTTTTCCTGGGGCTTGCAGAATTACCTCGATGTCTACACGCCTGACGGTCCGATGACGACCATTCAGGACATTGTCGACTACTACGGCGCGCACGAAGATGAGGTGAGCGACTACAGCGGCCTCATCGATGCACTCGAAGCGCTCCCCATCGACGATCCGTATTATCTCGAAATCACCCTGAACAACACATCGGTGCTGCGTTCGGCGCTTGATACCGCCCTGGATGACAATCAGCTCAACGCGCTCATCGCGCCCACCGCTTCCGTGGCGGCCCCGGTGGACAGCCGCAATGCGTTCGGCTCCACGGCCAGCCTGACCTCCACCGCCGGATACCCGTCGATCACGATTCCCATGGGCGAAGTCGATGGCCTTCCTGTTGGCTTGCACATCTTTGGCCGGGCCTACAGCGAAGCGGAATTACTGGCCTATGCCTACGCCATCGAGCAGGTGTTGCCGCCCCGGATGATTCCCGCCTACACGCCCCGCGAAAGCTGACAAGCCCATCTGCCTGGGACGTTGCCCACGACGATGGTCCTTCCTGAAACCAATCGTCACGCTGAGCGCCAGCGAAGCGCCCCCGCGCGAAGCGCTTCGCGACGCAGTCGCGTCCCGGCGACCCATCACCGAGCGCCGATTTCTGCCTGACGGTGCCTCCTTCTGGATATGGCACCTCCTCCCTCGCAACCCCGCGAACGTACAGCCAATCTGAAAAGAGGTGGCGAGATTT
>CAZNQC010000118.1:0-11680 GCA_964574825.1 uncultured Sphaerobacteraceae bacterium
CCGGTTGCCATGGAACAGTCGCTCGCGCCGGAGGATGCGAAGGGTCGTACGCCGGACCAGTCGCCATTGGCAGATCCAAAGCGGATAGTCGAGCCAGACGACCACATCGGTAGCAGTCACGACGACATCACGCACCGAACGATAGTTGCCATCCACCACCCAGCTTTGCTCGGCATTCAGCAGGTCTGTAACCGTTTTGCGAAAGACGGCCCGATCGGGAGGTGTCCAGTCCGGTCCCCAGAAGAGTGCATCGAGTTCGAAGTGGGGAATGCCGAAACGGATGGCAAGACTGGCAGCGAGGGTCGTTTTCCCAGCCCCGGCAGTGCCAACGATCAACATGCGCACGTCACACCGTCACCCTCGGGATTCTCTGATGGCAGATCACGCCCCAGGTTCGCGCTCTGATGTTGCCGGGATTTCATTGGGGCCGATGATCTCTGGTGTATGGAAGGGAGGCGTGATGCCTGCCATGTGCTCCCACTCCTGAGGATCGCCCTGAGTGAACTCGGCGAATCCAAGCCGCTGGAACATGTGCAGCAACTCACTGCGATGAACATGGCTGTGCAGAATGACGTGGAGGATCGTGCTACCCATGCTCTGGTAATAGTTCCACGGGTCGATGAACGTCTCATCCAGGCGCTCCTCAGCACTGATCTGCCGCGCCAGCGACTCGAACTGGTCGTAGGCGACCGACTGACGCTGGCGCATGGTCTCGACACCGGAGGGGTTTGGTTCCCACCTTGCCGGCTCGCCGGACATCAGCGATGTCCAAAGTTCGATACCGACCGTGATGTGATCGAGGGTCACGCGCACGGTGCGGTGACCGATATCGAAATCCTGGTCGAGGGATGCGTCGTCAAGTTTGGCCGCGGCGTCAAACAGCAGATTGGTCATCCAGCGATCGTGCTGAAGGAGTCGTTCGCTCTGGTCCAATGTCGTCCCCTATCACCTGGAACCTGCGCCGATAGGCAGGGCGGACAACAGCCGCTTGCCTGGTAAAGGCGACATTTCGTGCCTCATCGCGGCAGGTCCGCCCCTACCCTTCACCGCTTGAAGCTTACCCAATGGCGCAATCACCGATGGCGGCCTCCGGAATGGCTCCATCATCATGCGCCATCGCGCGGACAGTTGGTGTCCCCTCGCCGGTCTTGCTCAGGGTTCCGGTTGGTCGCCAGCCGGCTGCTGCCAGGGCCAGCGACGCTCGATCTCGACCACGATCGACCAGCCGAGGATGATGCGGATCAGCACCAGCACGCCGAGGGTCAGGACGCTCTGCAAGGTCTGTTCCAGCGCCACCGTGCGGATGACGTCGGCAGCGACCAGAATCTCCAATCCCAACAGCAGGCCCGATCCAAGCTGAGACCGATACTGATGGTAGCCACCTCCTGCGTCCTGCCGGCGCAGACGCCGGTCGAGGTACTGCCAGGTGGCGCTCACGATCGAGATGACGATGATGACGATTGCGAGCACTTCGATTGCGACCGCCACGTACTCGACACCATCGAGCACCCGATCCAGCACCTTCGGACCGGCTGTTTCCTGGGCCAGGAGCGGTTGAATTCGCGACGCTTCACCCATGTTCCTGCCTTCCACCCTGACCAAACACGGTCGCAAGCTCCTATCGAAAAGGGTTCATCGTCGCGCCGCGGTCGACACGGAGTGCGTCGTATCCAGTACGATAATCCAACCGAAATCGGGCAATGGCCATTCTGCATGCTTGAGGTGTCCTGCACCCGAACGAATTCCGGCACATCCCGTCACATGAGTATCATCCAGAGGACTCCCCACCGTGGAAGAGGACCCGCAGTCTGCATTGGGACACGTCAATCGCGGTATTGATGCCCATGCCGACGGTGACAGTGAACGTGCCCGGCGTCACTTCGCACAAGCCCTCCATCTCGAACCAGGCAACGAGGTGGCCTGGCTGTGGATGTCGGAATCATCCACGGTGGCAGGGGAGCAGCTTTACTGTCTCAACCGGGCCGTGGATATCAATCCGGACACCCGAGGCAAACCGCATCGCGATGCCCTGCGGCAGGCACGCGTTTCCGCCACCATTCCGCCGGCCATTCGCGATCTGGAAGACCCTCCGATTCCGCCCAGCTACCGGCCGGGTGCTCCGGCACTGGTGCTCCCCATTAGCCTGCGCGGTCGCAGCCGACGGTGGATCAAGCCAGCGCCGGACGAGCAGCCTTCGGACGACGCAGCTGACGCGCCAAAGCCGGTCAAACCGGTTGTGCGCGAAGACTGGCACTGGCTCTGGCTGGTTGCGCTGTCGGCGGTGATGACCCTGGCGGCTGCCGGTACCTACTGGTGGTTCTCTCATGACACCTTTGTGGGCCAAACCTGGGAGATTGCGCTGGTTGCGCCCATGACCGGCAACGATGCCTGGGTCGGTGAAGAGCTGGAGCGTGGAGCGGACGTCGCCGTTGGGGTCTGGAACGAAACGAACGACGACTTCCATCTCAAGCTCAGGGTCCTCGATGACCGGAATGATCCGGCGACGGCGGTGAACATCGCCAACGACCTGGTGGCCGATCCCAATATCGTGGCCGTGATTGGCCACGGCACGAGCACCACATCCCTGGCAGCCGCTCCGATCTACCAGGCGGCAGGGTTGCCTGTGATCAGCTCCACGGCGACGGTCAATGATCTCTCCAACTTTGAGGTCTACTTCCGAACCGTGTTCTCCGACGAATCGGAAGCGACCATGCTGGCCACCTACCTCAGGCAGGTGCTCGCTGCCGACCGGGTCACGATCGTGGCAGGTGACACGACCTACGAGGAAAACCTCTCAGGCCAGTTTGCGAATGCGTTTGGGGAAGATGGCGGTGTGGTTGCCGGAGAGTTCGTCATATCCGCGGAGGATCCCGCCACATCGATTGCGAGTATCGTCAGCGCCCTGCAGGATGCGGATGATCCGGGTACGATCTTCCTCGCCACGACCGAGTCACACGGTCACGAGTTCCTGCTTGCCCTGCGACGGGCGGGACTGACGACGCCTGTTTTTGCCTCCGAGGCGATGGGGTCCTCCGAGTTCGCCGAGCGCTTCACCAATGAACCAGAGGAAGCCGACGATCCCGGGTTCTTCACCGAAGGCATATATGCCGTGTCGCCCCTGATCTACGACTCCGTTGGCGCCAATGCGATTCGGTTTTCGGAATGGTATGAGGGTGAATACGGGGTCGCTCCAAGCTGGCGACCGGCTCGCACCTGGGACGCGGTCTCGGCGATTGCCGCCGCCATCCGCCGGGGTGAACTCTCCACCGGTAACACGGAGGCCAACCGCGCAATCGTACGCACCGAACTCGCAGCGATGACCGATTCCAGCACCGCGGTGCCGGGCATTACCGGTGACTTCTACTTCACCGACTCCGGAGACTCGCCGCAGTCGATGTCGATCGGCCAGTTTACCGATGGCGTTTTCTCCAGCGCGCCAACCCAGTACCGCCTCGTCGCCAATCCCGGTTCGTATGACATGGACGACGAAATCGAGGCGGGGCGGGCCATCGACATGGGTGGCTACTACCTGCGGCAATATCGGGTGGTCTACGTGGGCGTCGAGATGATCGAGCTGCGGGACCTGAAGACGGCCGAACAGACCTTTTTCGCCGACTTCTTCATCTATTTCCGCTGGAATGGTGATGAAGCCCCGCTCGACGTCATCTTCACCAACTCCACGTCGGCCAGTCTCGAACTCAAGGACCCAATCAGCGTGCAGGTAACGAAGGCGGGGCAAAACTACCACCTCTATCGGGTGCAGGGGACCTTCAGTGAACCGCTGGACTTTCACGATTATCCGTGGGATCAGCACTCGCTGACGATTCGGATGGTCAACCCGGTGCTGAGCCAGAACGACCTGGTCTATGTGCCCGATCCGGCAGCGATGGGGATGTCGCAGGCTGACCGGCAACGCAGCTCGATGGACCAGGGCCGTTCGTTCAACCGCCTGCCCAGCTGGAGCACGCAGGAGGTGCTGTTTACACAGGTCTCCATCACGTCCACAGCCGACAATTACGACACCGATGGGCTGGTGCAGTATTCGGAGTTCCAGGTGATCGTCGACATTGGGCGCGACGTTCGCAGTTTCCTCGTCAAGAATCTCCTGCCACTGGCCTTGTTGGCGTTGGTGACGTACATCGCGATCTGGTTTCCGCCAGAGCAGGCGGGGGCGAGGGTGAGTTTCGCCATTACGGCGCTGCTGTCGTCGTCGGTGATGCTGATCAACGTCTCCAACCAGTTGCCCGAGATTGGGTACACGGTGGCGATCGAATGGGGGTATTACGCCTATCTGTGGATGTCGGCGATCCTCATTCTGCTGACGATTGCCGTGGACCGTAGCTACAAGGCGAAACGCTTCGCCCGGGTGCGGAAACTGGATGCATTCATCCGGACCGCCTATCCACTCTCGATCCTGGTGGTGGTCGGCACGTACTGGTGGCAGTTCTATCGCTGACCGCTCGGGCAGGTGAAATGATACCGGGTCCGAGAGATCAGTTGGGCAACCGTCGTGGAAGTGTCGCAGCACCCGGCGATTGGCCATTGGCGAAGGTGAATTCGCGTGAGCGCTGGGGCCGAGACACTCTCCATCATGTCCCATTCCCCACCCTGGGAAGGGGAACCGTGCCTCCCTCTTGTCCCGTTCCCCAACGCTTCGGCCGGACCTGGTACGAGTTGTGCTCGGGGACTGGTCGGCCGAGGGAGAGGCGAGAGAGGCGGGGCCGACCTCGCACCGGGATGGCGCATTGCCACCCAGGTGCAAGGGACGCTTGGGCTCCGTTCAACTGCCGGATGTCAGGCCGGGAAATCGTTGAGCAATCGCTCGGTAAAGATCTTGGCGATGGAATAGAGCGACTGCATGGGGTTGGCACCAACCGATGTGGGGAAGATGCTGCTGTCCATGACGTAGACGTTCGGCACCTCTTCGCCGTTGGCGGCCCAGAGGCGGTGGTTCAGTGAGACGACCCCCTTGTCCTTTGGGCCCATCTTGTTCGTCGCCTGGAGGTGGGCCGAGGTGAGGATGGTGCGATTGGGCACGAATTCGATGTTCTGCTCAACCGTGTCGGCCTGGCTGATATCGGTCAGATAGGTGCCCACCATCGGGTCGAAGTCCGACAGGCCAAGCACATTTTCGTTGGATGGGATGATGACCTTTTTGGCGCCAGCGAGGAACATCATGCGGATGCCAATGGCAACGCCGATGCGGAACCGGTCCTTGTCCGCATCACTCAGGGTGTATTCCAGCACCGTGTCCCCGCTGTCATCGAGCACGATACGGTTGTCCTCCGATGGCGTGTCGACAAGCATGAGACCGAAACCGGCATAGTCGTTGAACTGCGACAGCTCTTCGTAGACCTGCTGGCCACTTCCGGGAATCAGCACGGCGCCGTAGGCCGGAAGACCATCCATCGTTTCATAAATGAAGCCCGGCGACACGCCGAACGCATCGCAGAAGGTGGCGCTGCCGAGACCTTCGAGCAGGTTGATGGTGCGATCGAACAGGCCGAGGATCGGGAACGACGGATGGAGAATGAGGCCACGTCCGATGTGGGAGTTGGCGACGGCCGGGTTGGCATTGGCAGTGTTGAGCAGGATGCGGGTTGTTCCGATGGTGCCGGCCGCCAGAATGACGTTATTGGCCTCGATGGTGACGGGATCGCCGGGAGTGATTCCGAGGTTCGACGGGTCGACTACCGTGTTGCCATATTCGGTCCACGGTGCGGTGGTGTGCAGCCGGACGCCAGTCGCCCGCAGGCCGCTGTCGTCGAAGAGGATCTCATCAACGATGGCGTCGGGAATGATGCCGAGGGGGTTCTCGGTGTCAGCGATGGCTGGGTAGATGAGCTGACGGGCAGCATCCAGCTTGTCATCGACAGGCGACGGAGAATCGCCGACGGGGAAACGATTCAGATGGTAGAGCGAAGGATCGACGCCATAGGCGGCTGCACCGTCCCAGAGCGCCTTGTTGTCGTTGTTGAGTTCACTTTCGGAGAGCGTTCGAGTGCCGATCGTTTCCCTCACCCAGGCGTAGGCGGCGGCGAGAGGTTCGGTTGAATAGGCGCTGTCCATCAACCCGTCTTCGATCCAGGCATTGATGCGGTCCTGAATCGTGGACTCGAGCGGTGAAAAGGCGAGGTCGATGTTGACGGTGGTGCCGCCACCGAGTGTCTCGCCGCTACGAATGATGATCCCGTTGTTGCTCGTGGCCCCATGGTCGCCGTCGTACATGAGGCGGGGATAGCTGCGGGTCGTCATCGAACCCCAGACGACGAAGGGACCCTTTTCGATCAGGACGACGCGTTTGCCGGCGGCCTGAAGCTGGCTGGCGACGGTTGCGCCGCCAGGGCCACTGCCGATGACCAGGTAGTCGATCGGGCCGTCGCTGTGACTGATCGTTTTCTGCTCGGCGTCGTAGACCAGCTGGCTGGGAGCAATGCTCGGCGCGTGCAACTGGGAATAGACATCGGGGCGATTGACGAAGACGGGCGGGGCAAGGAAAGCCGCCAGGGGCTCGGCGAGGGGCAAGTCCCAGATCGAGGAGAGGTAGGCCTCACGCAGAATTTCTGCCGTCTGGGTCGATAATGGGCCGGCCGTTCCCTCGATGAGGAACGAGAAGAGGGGTGTCCTCAACTCGGCGTCCATCCCGCCAAAGCCGCCCGGCGTGGAGATGAAGGCTTGCACGGCCGGGTCCGACGATGCGCTGAGCTGCTCGTAGAAGGGCAGAGCTGCCGGCTGCGTCATACCGGCCAGCACGTCTGCAAGCTCCGACTGCTCGAAGCCAGCAAGCATGCCCTTGCTGACCTCAGCCGCGATCTCGCCGATGGACTGCTCCACATCGGGTGGCAGGCCAAGGTCCGAGAGGGGGAACCAGAGATTGAACAGTGCTTCGTGGGTCTTTCCGACATCCGCGGCTTCGATGGCCGCAGTCGGTGTCTGGGCGTGGGCTGGCGACAGTTGGGCGACCGCCACCGCCGCAGCAAAGGCCTTGAAAAAGCTCCGTCGATTGAGGGCAAACGAGTCGACTTGCATTGCGTCTCTCCCTGAAGCTCTGCCGCTCACCCGGCGGCACCCAGCCTCGGCGCGCATTTGCAAACGCCGTCTGGGATTCAGCACCGTGGCGAACCGGCAGGTGACTTCCCTGGTAAACACATGGTGATGCCACGCGTGGTCAGCGCTCGGATCACATGTTGCGGTCCCGGGACCTAGGAGTTAGATCTCGATTCGATCATACGTGGTCGATACCGTGAGCGAAAGACGCAACTTCGCCAATTCCGCCCGATGTGGTCAGATGCCGGGGCGAATGCTCGTGGTGGCAGGGCGATCACGAGCCGGATGGGCGGACGGAGCTGCCGGCATTGGCCGGATTTCGATTGACGCCGGTTTCTGCGGATGCGTATAATCCCAACGCCCCTGGGGACGTAGCTCAGCTGGGAGAGCGCTACAATCGCACTGTAGAGGTCGGGGGTTCGAATCCCCCCGTCTCCACCAGAGGACATGAAAGCCCCTGCCAACGCAGGGGTTTTCGCTTGCCCTCGTGCGGACAGCGACATCGTGCACGCAGGAGGTCCATCGCATGTCGATCGCACCCATCGTGGATACCGTCTTCATCCATGTCTCCGACATGACAGCCGCGATCAGGTGGTATACCGCGCTCCTGGGCATCGACTCTGGCGAGACATCGCATGCGGATCTCATCCACGAGCTCCCCGTCGAAGGCCACACGAAGGTCCTGCTCGATGCGCATCCGGGCAAGGTGTCCGGCGCCGAAACCGGTCCTCGCCTCATGTTCGCCACGAACGACATTGATGCCGCCGTGGCGCGAGCCGCGTCGCTCTCATCGACTGTCACCACGCCAGAGGATATCGGGTCTGCCGTCGTCTTTTATGTCGAAGACCCCGACCGAAACCTGATCTGCATCATCCAGCGCAAGGCGACGCGAGGCTGATGCTCAGCCGCCGGCCGGTTGGGGACGGAAGGTGCCGACGGGCGGAGGGTCCTGGTCGCGATGGTCCGACCGGTCCGGGATTCGCCGGGCAGCAGAGCTTCTGCCCGGCCAGTGGTCACAGCTCTCGTCGGCCGGTGCGTGCCACCGCCAACGCCAGCACTCCGATCGTCGCGACCACCGTCGTCGTCGCCGAACGTGCATAGGTTCCCACCTCACCACCACCCGCGAGGTCCGGCAGGGCACCGACAAGCGTGCTCGGCAGAAACGGGGCGACGGCGCCGATGATCGCGATGACAGGCAGGGCGAGGAGCACGACCAGGCTGATGGCAGCGGTTGTGACCACGCTCCGTGCCAGGCTGGCTGCCAGGGCAACGACCGCGACAGCGAAGGCGAGGTAGAGCGCGCCGAGGGCGGTGCCGACCACCATCCCCGAGGTGTCCGGGGCCCCGATAAGCAACGTTGTGACATACCAGCTGGCAAGCACACCTACGACGAACGCAAGGACAATTGCGAGGCCAACAACTACATATCGCGGCGTGAGCAGGTGGATGGCGCTCGGTACCCTCGTCCGGAAGAACACGCCGATCTCCGGATGGGCATCGATGCAAAGCGCTCCCGCCGCCACCACGATCGCTATGAGCAGACCGATCTGGGACGCGATGGCATTGAACTGTTCAACGGCCGCGGCCGGTGTTGGCTCAGGGATCACGATGGTGATTCCGCCGCCTGCCCGGGCGATGAGCTCGTCGAGGTAGGCGGTGACCAGCGGACCGACGAATCCGAAGAAAGCGTAAACGCTGAGGAGCGCGAGCAGACTTCGGGTCCGTACCAGGCGGTGCCACTCAAGACGCCAGGAGTTCATGATGTCAGCTCCAGGAAAACATGCTCAAGGTCCGCCCCAACCGGGGTCAGGCTGACGACTGGGTCGCCGAGCGCGGCAAGGGCGGGGACCAGCAGGCGTTGCACCTCAGCGAGTGATGCAGCCGTGACCCGCAGCCGGTCAGCACCCGTCCGCTCAACGTGAGCGATCCACCGTTGCCCGCTGAGGTGCTTGATCGCCCGGTCGATGTCGCCGACGAGGCGGACTTCGACCGCTGGCGCGGCGTGGCCGACCAGCAGCATCTTGAGGCTACCCTGCCAGAGCAGCTGTCCCGAGCGAAGGATTCCGACCGTGTCGCTGACCTGCTGCACGTCCGCGAGGATATGGCTGGAGAACAACACGGTCGAGTCCCGGCCGATGTCCGCGACAAGTTCGAGGACATCGCGGCGTCCGGCGGGGTCAAGTGCGCTGGCGGGCTCGTCGAGGATCAATAGTTCGGGTCTCGCGACCACAGCTGCCGCGAGCCCAAGCCGCTGAAGCATCCCGCGCGAGTAGCCCCCGCAGCGTCGATCCGCGGCATCGGCGAGGCCTGTGGCGCCGAGCGCCTGGTTGACCCACTCGTTCGGGAGCGAGCGATCGATAAGGTTGAGCGACAACTCGACAACCTCGCGGCCGGTTAGCCACGGATCGAACTGCGGCGTGTCCGGCACGGCCGCGATGCGTCGTGGATCGACATCAATGTCGACGGTCCCCGCGGTCGCTCGTCGTAGTCCAAGCAGGATCGATAGCAGCGTAGTCTTCCCCGACCCATTCGGGCCGACCAGCCCGTAGACGCCGCCTCGCGGGACCTCAATACCCACCTCGTCCAAGGCGTGGTGGGTACCGTATGTCTTCCGCAGCCCGCAAGTGCGAACCACAACGCCGGTGGCAGGGGGTGTCGTCACGGCTGGCGCCCCGCCAGGAGGTACGCGAGCCCTCCGAGCGGCATGAAGACAACGATCACCACTGCCCAGGCCCACCGCGGGAGCCCGCGAACCTGTTCGCTCTTCGCCAGATCGAAAAGGCAGTAGGCGACGAACCCCAGCGTTACCAGCAGCACCGGAGCGATCACTGCAAAAGGGATATCCATGATTTCCTCCGTTCCTACCTCACCGGACGGTGACTGTTCTTGATTGGCGATGACAGATGGTCGCATGAGCGTGCTGGGACTCAGTGATTCATACGCTGGCCGCCACGGCGCTCGTCGGTGAGCCCGCCTCTTGCGCATCGCGTCTGTCAACTTATCTTGCGCATGTAAACAATAACCTTACAAGAGGATCATGCGCCAGTTTGGCACTCCCGACCGCGAAAGTGCTCGGCCGGGCGCCCTCCGCGGCCGAGGTCGCGGAGGATCGGCGAATCGCCGCGATCACCGACCGTGATCGCTATGCTCATGAATGCTCGCGGCACCGTGTTCACCGAACCCGCATCTGCACGACTCGATCAGACGGCGTCAACCTGGACAGCCCGGGACGTGACACTCCGCGTCACACCCTTGTCCACCGCGGCGATTAGCGCATGGCGAGGGCGCGGTTGATGGCATCGACAACCTCGTTCGGGTTATCGACGGTGAGGATGAGACGGTCGAAGCGTTCGGTGGAATCGAGCTCGACAACGATGGCGCGTTCGTACCCGGAGACGTTCCAGAACTGCTTCTTTCCGTTAGCGTGAAAGGTGCCCGAACGTTTGTCGCCAATGCGGAGGCCCGGACCGCGCCAACCCTTCGTTTCGTGTATCGCGCTCGGATCGAACAATGCGCCTCTCACATGCGAGAGCGGGAACTGGAGGCGACGCGTGAACGACCACACCTTGTCGAGGCCCACCGGCTCGATCACCAGGCGGTCGTTCGTCACGATGACTCGATTGCTGCTCATGCCGACTCTCCTTCATCACCGAACCAGAGCGGGAGCGCGACGAGCCCGTCGCCCGTCCGGAACCAACCCCGCCTCTTGCGCATCGCATTTGTCAACTTGTCTTGCGCGTGTAAATCATATCCTTACAAGAGGATCATGCGCCAATTGGCGCTCCCAAACGCCTCGGTGGTGGGCGTGTTGGGTCCGCCCCGAAAATTTGACGGCCACGATGTCTACCGGATCAAGATATGCAGACCGGCAATGGTCTGATCGTCGCGGAATGCGATCCGTGCCGTGTAGTCGCCCGCCTCCAACGAGAGCGGCGTGTTCGTGATCGTGACATCGCCGGCCCGGACGACCTCCGGCTCTCCATGCTCTTCGAAAGCTCCCGACAGGCCGACAATCTGCGCCCAGGCGGCGGCGAGCGCATCCTCCGACAAGCCATCGCGCATGGCCGGATCAAACTGCTCGGTGACACGCAGCCATTGCCCGGATGCGAGATCCTGGATCACCGAGGCAGCCAGTTCGGCAGCGCCGGGCAGTGGTATGGGCATTGGTTCACCCGTTCTTGGGTCGATGGGTTTGCCATAGCGCTGAAACGCTGCTTGCCGGCTCACGCCAAGTGCATCGCCGACGACTTGCCACGTAGCGCCGTTGTGGCGTGCCTGCTGCACGACAGCGCGCACGACGTCATCGGCAGACGCCTGGATACTCACGGCGTGCCGTATCGAACCAGCCCAGTCGTCACCTGTCGTCAGGACGAGTGACGCGAGAAGCGCCTCCGTGTGCGCCTTCAGTGCGTGCATCGCATCGGTCAAGTTTTCTTGCATGCGGATAACATAGCCTTACAAAGGGATCTTGCGTCAGTTGATACTCCCGGCCTCGAAGCGGCGTGCCCGAGCACTTCCGCGGCCAGGGCCGCGGAGAACCCATAACGTCGGACGCCGGGAGCAGGCCAACCGCCGCCAATTGCGTGCAGACTCGAGTGTTGCAACGAGGAGGCCAACACCCCTGGCATCCTGT
>CAZNQC010000119.1:0-5090 GCA_964574825.1 uncultured Sphaerobacteraceae bacterium
CCCGAGAGAGGTGTATCGCGGGAGGAATATTCTCCTGGACTTCGTTGCATCCTGGTGGAACGCCATGTGCTGTATTACTGGATACGCACCGACGCAATCGTCGTTGCCAGAGTGCTCCATGAGCGGCAGGATGCAGGCAACATCCTCTGGAATCCATCGAAGCAATGAGTCCATTCTTTTCGACAGATCAACATGCAGCCCTCATGGATGAGGTCTGTTGAAGGAACTGTTTCGAGAACTGATGTAGCCGTATTGTGATCGTTGGGGATGCGTGGCTGCTCCAGGTCAGGACAGGGTCATGGAGCAGCTCCGGCAAAGCACGATGACGTCGGATGGCTGTTCGCGGTAGCGATGCTCCGGTGTTCGCAGGTGGAGTGTCAGGGGCCCCTGGGTGCCGCAGAGTTCGCAGGCACCGCCCGTGCTGCGCTCCTTCCAGGCTTCCTTGTCCAGCCACTCGGGCGAGGCCAGGTAGGCTGCGGGGCCGTCAGCGCCCATCGCTTCGAACTCGTGGCGACGTGCAGCACTGGTTTCGGGCCAGTCACCCAGCAACTCCGGATCGGGAGGCGCCAACGGTTGGACCACCGGCAGCGAAGGCGCAGGGGAAGGAGCGGACGGTCGGCGCATCCGGAGCAGCCAGACAGCAGCTGCGGCGACCGCAATCACCACTGCACCAGCAAGCAGCGGCACCCAGAGCCGCGCGAGAACTCCCGTCTCATCCACCTCACCGAGACCACCCGGCAGGTGTTCACAGGGAATGCCGTCATGGTCATCGTCGAGGTCATCGATATTGGTGTCGCGGTCGCCGCCACGGTCGTCGAAGTACCGCTGCGCCTCCGGTTGGGCTGCGAAATCGGCACAGGTGACTGCCCCTGCCATGGCAGGCATCAGCAGAAACACCACCAGTCCGAGCGCAATCCACCTGTGCCGACTCGCCCACCATCGGCTACCCGGACCCATGATCCACCCCTATACGTACGCACCTTTTCTCGGCCATGGTACCATGCGCCGATTGTCGGGACTCCTGCGTATGTGTCGATCGAATTCGCCAGCACAGCGCGCCAGAACGCAGATCATGCTGAGCGTCAGCCAGAGGCGATCCCATGGGAACGGGTGGTCATCGGTGACCGAATCGGCACGTCGCAACGACTGGTTCTCATGCCACGGAACACAGTCGAGCATGTCGAGGCCCGGCATTCGCTCGATGCTGCAATTCTCGAGGATCTCCAGGAGTTCTTCGATCGCTGGGAGTACATCGATACCGACGTTACCGAGCCAACAAGGATTGTCATTTAGGGCCGATACGATGGTGTCTGGCGCCGAGGAATTCTGGCAATACCCAGTCACCCGGAGGGACCGGCTATCTTCGTCAATGTCTATCGGCGTGATGGAATCCGCGTTGAAAAGCGAATCGCAAGCGGGAGGCTTCTGAGGAGAGTGGGAGAAGAATGACCTTCGCTCGGTCGGGACACCAAGATCTCCGAGGTTGCCAAGGCAACGGGCGTGAGTTCCCATTCCTCACTCCGAAGATGATTCAACAGCTCCTTTGTACAAAATGCCTGCAATTGCTCCTGGATCAGCGAGTTCCATCCCTTCGCTCCTCCGCCACATCACCCTTCGGAGACATCCAGCAATTTCAGACCATCCTACAGACGTACGGTTGGGGTTTCTGCGAGATCGAGACGCGGTGGACGGGTGACGAATACCCATAGCCCCACCGCCAACGGCAGGAACGTCAGCGCCACGATCGTCGGCGCGTACCCACCGAACAACTCTGTCGCCAATCCGAATGGCAACGGCCCGATCGCCGAACCGAACAGGCTGGCCGCCATCCCAAAGCCGCGAATGCTCCCCAGATGCTTCCGCCCGTAGTAGGTCGGCCAGGCGACATCGATCGCGATTCCCATCGCACCGTTGGAGGCCCCCCGCAAGGCACCGTAGGCCACCGCCACCAGCGGGTTACCGGCAAACAGCAACGCCACCAGGGTCAGCGCCATCAACAGCATGCTGCCACCCAGGGTGATGCGTGGCGAGATCCGGTCGTTCAGCACCCCAATCGTCAGGGTCGCGGCCAGCATCGACACCGCCTCGATCGAGAATGTCGCATGCGCAATGGCGGTCGGCGTTCCACGGTCGGCGAAGATGGCCGCCTGGTGCAGGTGCAACCCAGTCGTGATCAGGGGCGGAACCGCACCCGCGGCCACCAGGCCCCAGAACGCCACCGTTCGCTTTGCCTCGGCCAGGGTGAATCCCACGCCAGCATCGGTCACCGGGGCGAGCCCAGTCGACTCGTCGACCTTCGCGCCATCGGGGAGTTGCCCGACATCTTCGGGCCGGTTCCGCACGAACCGCATCACCACCGGCACGATCACCACCACCAACGCGATGGCGGCGATGCGCCAGGTCATCCGCCAGCCAACCCGGTCGATCAACCACTCGTTCACCAGCGGCAGGAAGGCGATCGAGGCCGTGGTGGCCAGGCCCAGCAGTGAAAAGGCCCGCGCCCGGTAGCGAAAGAACCAGTTCGGAATCAACACCCGCGCTGCCAGCGGCATCGTGCCCTGACCAAAGGTGCGAATCAGGGGAAACCCGAGGAACAACCACCATGGTCCGGCGGCAAAGCTGAGCAGCAGCAGTCCGGCAGCCAGCCCAATCACGCCGATCACCATCACGCGCCGGTTGCCCCAGCGGTCGATCTGGCGCCCCAGGAAGAGGATCACCAGGCCGCCGACACCAGTCCCGACGGCGTAGGCGATGGAGAGCACCGAACGGGAGACGCCGAGGTCGGCCAGGACCGGATCGACGAAGGCCGAGACGGTGTAGGTCTGGCCGTAGGCCGCCCCGAAAACGACCAGGCCGCAGATCGCCAGCATCCACCAACCCAGGAACGCACCGCGGCTGGCGATCCGGCGCGACATCGTGGTGGGGGTGGCGGGCGATGGCATGTTGGTGGTCGTGTCCCGGTCTGGAGAGGGCCCCGCGCTGGGGTGTCGTCAGTATCGCGGGTTGCCGGTCGCGCGCAAGGGAACGCTCGCGATGAGCTACTCGTCCCGCACGGCGTCATTCACCGCGTTGGCATAGGCGGTACAGGGATTCCCGCGATAGGGGCACCAATTGCAGAGGTGCGAGGGACGGGGAGCCCATTCCCGTTCGGCCAGCAATCGCTCGATGCCTGCCGCGACCTCGGCCAGCTTCTCCTGCGAATAGTCGATCGTCAGGTCCTGATGCGTCATTTCGCGCGCGGCCAGCCAGTACCAGGTGAAGCGCATCCGGTAACGGGTGGACGGTGGAATGTCCCGCGGCAATGCCTCGGTGAAGACGTAGCCCATCATCGCCGGTACCAGGTGATCTTCCCGCTCCCGGCCGGTCTTGAAATCAATGAATTCCACCACCGGCTCGTCGTCCCCGGTGTGCAGCAGCACCAGGTCGGGGCGGGTATAGACCCGCAACGGTGACCCCGGTGACTGGCCCGGCGCTTCCCGACTCTCGCCTTTCTCGATTCGCAGAATGGTGGCGGTCCGGTCGATCTGATTCAGGCCCCAGGTGACCCAGCGCGCAACTTCGCGGGCATGGCTTTCCCGGGCGGCGTGGGAGGGAAACTCGGAAGGTGGAAATCGGCGCTCGACCTGCGTGAAGCACCACTCCTCGCCTAATTCCAGGTTGCCCTGTCGAATCCGCTTGAGCGAGGCGGCCAGCAGTTCGTGCGTGATGCGTCCCTTGGAGAGATCGACGTTGAAGGACTTCGGCTCCAGCACATCATCGATGTAGCGCAGCCGCACTCGTTGCGGGCATTCGCCAAAGCGTTTGAGGGCCGTGGGCGAAATCACCTTGCCGGGCAGCCAGCCAGGTCCGTCGCCATCCACGGTTACATGCCTGCCAGCAGGTGATCGGCCACCAGGAATCCCAGCGTGACGGTGACGCCACCGATCAGCGCGATCTGGGTCGGCCAGGTCACGATCGACGCACCGGGATCACGCGGCCACGACGACAAGGCCAGCACCAGCAACACCACCGGAAACACCATCAATGCGCCGACCGAGAAGATGGCAACCACCAGCAACCCCAGCCCGAGTCCAAGCGCATTCCAGGCCAGCAGCAGCCCGAACCCCCGCGTGTCGGGAAAGAGCACGCAAAAGGCCGCCAGCGCAGTCACCACCGCTGGCGTCGCCATCAGTCCACCCCGGCCACCCAATGCCGAGGTGACGATGCCGACCGCGCCAAACGCCGCCGTGGCCGCCAGCAATGCGCCGACTGCCACCTTCCGCGACGGCACATCCGGCTGCATGTCCATTCCTGCCACCCTCAACGCCTCCCGACGCTCGCTCCGGCTATTATCCATCAACCAGATGCCGTTCCCGGTCCGCCGATCAAAGGAAGATGCCATGCGCTTTGGCCACGACCCCGCCATCTACGACCTTGCTCCCGATCTCCACGCCGGTGTGATCCGCGTCGATGGCATCAGCCCGGATGTCGATATCAACGCGGCCCTCTCGCCACTCTACGACCGGGCACGGGCTCGCCTGGCCACCAGTTCCGAAGGGGAGTTTCCGGAAATCCAGGCCTGGCGGCGCACCTTCACGAAAATGGGGCTCAAGCCCACCCAATACCGCTGCGCCGCCGAAGCTCTGCTCCGCCGTTTCCGCAAGGAAGACACCCTCCCCTCAATCCACCCCCTGATCGATCTCTACAACGGTATCTCCCTGGCTTGGGCCATTCCGGTTGCCGCCTTCGACCTCGCCAACGTCCAGGGCAACCTGATCGTCCGCCCGGCAACCGGCACCGAACGCTACCTGACGTTCGCCGGTGAGGAGGAAACACCAGAACCAGGCGAAGTCGTCTTCGCCGACGATGGTGGGTTCGCCCACGCTCGGCGCTGGTCGAACCGACAGAGTGGCCGGTCGGCGATCCGTCCCGAAACCTCCTCCGTGCTGCTGGTGGCCGAGGCGGTGCATCCCGGGTCGGCCACCGATATCCAGGGCCTGGTGCAGGAGCTTGGCGGCCTGCTGGAAACCACCTGGGCAACCAGCACCACCACGGCGATACTGAACGCCGGGACACCGGACTTCGCCGAATGACCTCGCCTTCTCCTGCCA
>CAZNQC010000119.1:5190-11602 GCA_964574825.1 uncultured Sphaerobacteraceae bacterium
TGAGCCTGCGCCAGGCCCTCACCGGCCCAATCGAGTTCAAGGGGAGCGGCGAGGGCCATTCGCGCGCCTACGCCACCGGGTTCATGATGGCAGTGCTGAACCCAATGGGGATCGTCTACTGGCTCTCGGTTGGGTCAGCCCTGGTGGCGGAAGCTGTCGCCAAGGTCGGTCGCTCAGGGTCACCAGTCCTGGTCGGCGGCGTCTTCTTCGGCATCTTCTGCTGGGTGAGCCTGCTGGCGATTCTCGTGCATTTCGGGCGCCGGTTCGTCAACGAACGAGTGATGCGCTGGATCACCGGCATCAGCGGCGGCGTGCTGATCGGGTTTGGCCTTTGGTTCGCGCTCCAGGCCATCCGCGGCCTGGCTGATTTCTAGCGACGGCAGCCTTCGGTCCGGGTATCCTTCGCCAGCAGAATCACCACGTCCGCATCGGGAGCAGATGACCCCATGGCCCAGGTCAAGATCTACGGACTGCACGACCACCTGAACCGGCACCGCGACGCCCTGTCCGATGCCATCCACGCCAGTGCCATGGCCGCCTTCGGCTTGCCGGAGGAAAAGCGGTTCCATCGCTTCTGTGGGCTCGATGCCGCCGACTTCATCTTTCCTGGAGACCGCAGCCGTCTCTACACCATCATCGAGGTCTCGATGTTCGAAGGGCGGTCGGTGGAGACGAAGAAGGCGTTCATCCGTCAGGTATTCGCCGAGCTGTCCGACCGTTGTGGCATCACCCCACAGGATGTTGAGATCACGATTACGGAAACACCACGCCACAACTGGGGTATCCGGGGACTTCCGGGCGACGAGCTGACGCTGAACTACTCGGTGGATGTCTAGAACGATAGCCACGGTTGCGGCGCACTTGTATGCTTTGGGCTGAAACGCCCGCCTGCACACGTCGCCGGGCATGGTAAGCCAGGAATGGTGTGGCCCCGCATGTCTGATCGGCCCGTACGACCCGGCAGTTCCCGACCCGTTCGCCCCGCGAACCGGCCTGGCACCACTGCGCGCCGATCATCCCCTCCGCCATCACCTCCCACCATCTCCAACCGGGCAACTCGTCCAGCACGCCGCTCCACGGCCCGGCCCACCGTTCCCGCTCACATCGACATTCGGCAGGTGGCCAGCAGCGTGCTGGTGGCCATCCTGGTGATCGCCACGCTCTGGGCCGAGCGCGACCGGCAGGACCCTGTCGCCGGTTACGGTGTGCTCGATGCCCGCGGTATTGCTGTCACCTCCACCATTACGGGAGTCGAAGTCGGTCAACCCGCGCCAGACTTCCGCCTCCAGGACACCGATGGCACCGCCGTTGCTTTGGACGACCTGGCCGGGCAACCAGTGGTGGTGCAGTTCTGGACCAGTTGGTGCCTCGACTGCATCGATGCGATCCCGATCTTCCAGCAGGTCGCCAATGCCCACCCCGACGATGTGGTGGTGCTTGGCATCGCCCCGGAAGAAACCGCCAACCGCGTCAACGGGGCATTGAACCGGGCAGGCGCTACCTACACCACGCTCCTTGACACCGATGGCACCGTCTCCGACCGCTACGGTGCAAGTTCCGTGCCGTTCACCGTCGTGATCGACGCCAGCGGCACGGTCGTGGCCGTGCATGAGGGGCGCGTCTCCACCGCCCAGATCGAAGCCGACCTCGCCCCCTTGCTGCCCTGATCTTCATCTCCAGCAGTCAGACTGGCTGACGAGACGCATTCCACTCCGGCGCAGTGATTTCGAACTGACGGTAGGCGGTCCGCTGACCCAACCAGATTCCTGTTTCGCCCTGGCCAGTCTCGCGGAATCCGAGGCGCTGCAACAGCCGGATGGAACGATGGTTGGCGTCCCACGCTTCGGCAGTCACCCTGGTGAGCGCAAGCTCATCGAACGCCAGATTCAGCATCAGGGTGGCGGCCTGCCTCCCGAACCCCTTGCCCCAATTCCGAATCTCCCCGATGACGAATCCGAGTTCCCGGCTATCAGGATCGCTGCCATGCAGGTCGGCATAGCCGATCGGGCAGTCATCGCTATCCACCACCAGCAAGCGCAGCAAGTCTGTGGGAGGAGACTCGAGCAGTTCTTTCCAGTAGGCGGTTAGGGCTGCCAGGGGCTTTCCCGGGGTCCATTCGGCGGCAGCACAGAACTGGTCGTCGAGTCCCCAACGAGACAAATGCTCGATGTCTTCCCGTTGGATTGGCCGCAACGTGAGGGCGGTGCTACCTGTGACGTCCAATGCTATTGCCCTTTCGACGTGTTGCAGGTGTGGAACACGATGTCGTGTGCAGATCTGATTGTATGGTCACCAGAATCGCCGATCGTCGATTTGCTCCCTCCACCACTTGCTTTAGAATGGGAAGTCATGACGATTCGATGCGCCGCTAACTCCCCCGGAGCCTTGTGACCCCGGACGCGGCGCCACCGCCCAGGAGGGCACGCATGACCACCTACCCCGATGCTGTTGACCAGATCAAGAGGGTTCGCCAGGCCCGGCAATACCTCGACCAACCGGTCTCCGAAGCAGATCTGCAGAACCTGCTCGAAGTCGCCCAGTGGACCGGCTCCTCACGCAACACCCAACCCTGGGAATTCATTGCGATCACCGACAAGACCATCCTGAAGGACATTAGCGAGATTCGCGCGGCCATCAACTGGGTTGCCGATGCTCCCCTGGCTATTGCCGTTGTCCTCAACGGCGGCAGCGTCGTTTCCGAAGCATTCGACGAAGGTCGTGTGACGGAGCGTTTGCTGGTGGCGGCCAGGTTGCTGGGCCTCGGTGGCGGCACCGCCTGGTTCGGCGACGACGCCCAGCAGGCCCGCGGCCGGGAGATCCTCGGCGTGCCCGACGACAAGGTCGCCCGCGCGGTGGTCGTGCTCGGATATCCGAAGACCACGAAGGATCATCGGCCCAATCCAGCCCAGGGTGGCCGCAAACCGCTCGCCGAGCTGGTCAGCGTCAATCGCTACGGCACGAAGTAACCCAGCAGAAGGACATCCTCAGTGACCAACGACATTCTTTCCCAGTTGCGTGGGCTGCGGCAGTCGCGCCGGTTTCTCGACACGCCGGTCCCGGCCGCCGACCTGGCCACCATCCTCGAAATTGCCCGCTGGAGCGGGAGTTCCAAGAACACCCAGCCGTGGGAATTCATCGTGGTAACCGATCACGAGACAAACGTGAAGCTGTCGGAGGCGGCAGCCTTTACCGGGTTCCTCGCCAACGTGCCCCTCTCCATCGTCATCGTGCTCGATGGTGATAGTCGCAGCGTGTCGTATGACGAGGGCCGCGTGACGGAACGCATCATGCTGGCAGCCCAGGCCCTCGGGCTTGGTTCGGGAACGGGCTGGTTCAGCACGGTAGAGTCGCGCGAAACCGTCCGCGACCTGTTGGGAATCCCGGCCGACAAAACAACCTGGTCGGCAGTCGGGATTGGGTACACTGACGTGAGCCAGCAACAAGGCACCCTGGGCGGGCGCAAACCACTCGGCGACCTCGTGAGCTACGGCACATACGGCAATCGCACTCCTGCCAACTGATTCGCGAACCGGGTCACACATTCTGTCCCGGCTCACCATGGTGACTGCCGGGGCTCCCGGGCCGCCTGGTCACCCGGAGTTACTTCATGCCGGGCGATGACCTCCGCCATCCTGACCATCTGCTCAAGGGCATGCGCCACAGTCGTCGTTTCGAGGACCGTCCCATTCCCCTGGCTGTGATGGACGACCTCCTGGTGGCAGGGCGGGGCATCGGCGGAGTTCGCCTCCAGGTGCTCGATGACCTCGTGGCGATGCAGGAGTTGGCGGAGACCGGCACCTTCGCCCAGAGTGTGGCGGATGTTCCCGCCATGATCGTGGTGCTGCGCGAAGGCCCGGACAATGTCAACGATCTCAGCATTGGCAGCCGGGTGACAGACGCGGTGATGCTGGCTGCCCGCCGCCACGGCCTTGGCGGTGGCTACAGTTGGTTCGGCTCGGCTGCAGCCCAGGAAGAAGCCCGCGCCATCATGGGAGTTTCGCCCTCGGCCCGGGTGGTGGTGGCCATCGGCATTGGCTATGTCGATGACGATCCTGTTCCGGAAGGATCATCGCTGGAACGCGTGCAGGCCACGCTCGACAGTCTGAGCGGCAACCGCGATCGCCACTCTCCCACCGATTCCTGAGTGTGACGTTGCCCGCTTTCGGCCAAAAGTTCATTTCTAAACTCAATTTGCCAAAAATGCTTGACGCCCATAACAAACGTACTTATAGTTAGTCGCAGAGGCAATCGGAGTGGCCGTCTGGCCACAACCGGTTCGGCACATCGCTCGTCGCACTGGCGACACCAGCACACCAAAGAGGAAACATACATGACCATCACCACCTGGACGATTGACCCGTCGCACTCCGTTGTTGAGTTCTCGGTGAAGCACATGGTCTTCGCCACGGCCAAGGGACGCTTCTCGGAGTTCTCCGGGGCCATCAACCTCGACAAGGACAACGTGGCCGCTTCGACGGTATCCGTGGAGATTGTGGCGGCAAGCGTCGATACCCGCGACGCCAAGCGCGATGAGCACCTCAAGTCGGCCGACTTCTTCGATGTCGAGACGTACCCGACGCTGACCTTCACGAGCACGAAGGTGGAACCGAAGGGCGATGACCTTCGCATCGAAGGTGACCTCACCATTCACGGCGTGACCAAGCCTGTGGTGCTCGAAGCGGAGTTCAACGGCCAGGGCGCCAACCCGTGGGGCCAGCAGGTCATCTCCTACTCCGCCAGCACGAAGATCAACCGCAAGGACTTCGGCCTGAACTGGAATGCTGCGCTCGAGTCGGGCGGCGTGCTGGTCAGCGACGACGTCAAGATTTCGATCGAGATCGAGGCGACCTCCTAGCACCCTGCCGGGTGACCGTACATCCAAACGGCAATCGCCTGCGTAGATAGAGATGAGGGAATCGGTTCCCCTGCCGGTTCCGCTCAATCCCAGATGGAGAAGCATTGCTTCCCCCTCTCCCAATCCCCAACAGACCCCGGTCCAGATCTGGGCCGGGGCCTGTTGTTTTCACAAGCCGGTCACGCGTGGTGGCTTGTCTGCCTTGAACTGTTTTACCGAGGGACTCGTCGCTCTGAGTAGGCTGTCCATGCTGACGTGGCTTGCCCGAAGGGATTCGTCATCCCGAGCGACGGTTCTCTTCCCCGAGTCGGGGAAGAGTCAGAGATGGGGTGGCAGCGGAGTCGAGGGATCCCCCGCCACAGGCGGTAGCGCGAAGCGCATCGGCTTCCAGCCGATCTGGGGAGCCAGGCAGAAGACGGTTCGTCGTAGGCACACTACTCGGTACCCGCAGACGTCAAGGTGGCATTCGGCCACCCTCGACCAGACGACCGTATGCAGCCAACTTCCCCTATTTTCTACGTTCTATCTGCTATTTTCTCACGGGGTGAGGACGATCTTGATCGCCGAGGAGGGATCGTCGATCAGCTGGTCGAACGAGGGGCCGGTCGCGTCGAGCGGACGGATATCGACCCAGGCTGTCGGATCGGGCACGAAACCGGTCGCCAGCAGGCGAATCGAGGCCGCGAAGTTGTTCGCCGTGTAGCAGAACGATCCCTTGATCTCGATTTCAGACCGGATGACGGTGTTGCCGGGAATGGTCGTGGCGTCTTCGTGCAGGCCGATGAAGATCACCTTGCCGCCTGGCCGCACCGCACTGATCCCCGTGTTGCGGGTGACCGGCAGCCCCACCGCATCGATCACGGCATCGACCCCGAGGCCTCCGGTGCGTTCCTTCGCAACGGCCACCACATCGTCATTGGCCGGTGAGAGCGCGGCGGTTGCGCCCCAGCTGGTCGCCAGGTCGAGCCGCGGCTGGCTGAAGTCGGAAATGATGATCTCACTGGCTCCGGCAGCTTTGGCTACCAGCAGCGAGAGCAGGCCGATTGGTCCCGCGCCGAGAATGAGCACGCTGCTGCCAGGTGTCACCGCCGCCAGTTCCACGGCGCGCAGGGCACAGGCCGTCGGTTCCACCAGCGAGGCCGTGAGATCGTCGATCGCGTCGGGCAGGTGATAGGCCGCGATGGCCGGGACCGCCACATATTCGGCGAACGCACCTGGCCGGTGGGCACCAACCAGCGTCCGGTTGAGGCAGAGGTTCTCGTAGCCGGACCGGCACATCACGCACGAGCGATCGGGCACCATCGGGTTGGCCGTGACACGGTCGCCCACGGCAAACCCGTCCACGCCGTCACCAACCTCCACCACCGTTGCCCCAAACTCGTGCCCCATGATCAATGGCGGCACGCGCAGGCTGTTCTGTCCGAGATAGCCGGAAAGTTCGGACCCGCAGATGCCAACCGTGTTGATCCGCAGCAGAAGTTCCCCGGGTACCACAGTCGGTTGCTCAACGTCCTGAATCTCGATTTCGCGTGGACCGGTCCACACTGCTGCCCGCAT
>CAZNQC010000120.1:0-11579 GCA_964574825.1 uncultured Sphaerobacteraceae bacterium
GGCCGCGCCCTCCGCGCCGTGACCGACATGGATGCCCTCGGTGAGCGGAACATCATTCTGGACTGCGACGTGCTGCGGGCCGATGGGGGCACCCGCTGCGCCTCGATCACTGGATCGTATGTCGCCATGGCACTGGCCTGCCGGAAACTGCTGGCCGAAGGGCACATTCGCCGGAACCCGCTCAAGGCAGCGGTTGCGGCCGTCAGCGTCGGCGTCGTGCGTGGTGCTCCGCTGCTCGACCTCGACTACAGCGAGGATTCGAAAGCCGACGTCGACGCAAACATCGTGATGACCGACCAGAACGGATTCGTCGAGATTCAGGGCACCGCTGAAGGCGAGCCGTTCTCCCACGACACGCTTCAGGAGATGATCGGTCTGGCCCAGGCCGGTCTCACCCACCTCTTCGCCGCCCAGGAAGCCGCCCTCGCCGAGGTATCCTGACGAGGCTGACCTGGGGGTACGGGCTTCGTCAACGCCATTCATCTGAATCCCGGGCGAGCCATTGAGAATTCTGCCGGGGAAACCGGAATGTAGGGGGCCTCGGCCCGGCGCGGGAGTGGACTTCGCCTAACACTCATTTCGCGGAGACCGCACCATTCCGGCAAGCGATGCTACAGGTCCAGGGCGATCTCGATCAGCGCGTGCTTGAGGGCGTAGGTGGTCTCCAGCGATACGGCGCTGATCCGCAGGTGGTTGGCGAGCCGGGGATGCTCGACCTGGTGGACCCGAATCCCCCGTTCCGCCAGCCGGGGCACGAAGAAGTCGGCGGTGCCACGCTCGATCCGGGCCAGCAGGAAGTTCGACCACGAAGGATACGGTGGGCTGATCATGCTCAGCTTGCGAAGTTGCCGGAACAGCCGCCCCTTTTCGGTCATCACTTGCCGCACTGTGGCCTTGATGTCGGCATCGGCTTCCACTGCCGCCAGGCCCGCCACCACCGACGCATCGGCAATACCTGAGGGGCGGCCAAACGTCGCGATCTCGGCGGCAATCCGGGGAGGCGCAACTGCCCACGCCAGCGGGAATGCCGTCAGCCCGGCGAACGTCTCGAAGGTCTGGAGCAGCACCAGGTTCTCAAACTCCCGTACGAGTGGGAGCAGGGTGCGAGGACTGTAGGCTGCGTGTCGTTCATCAATGACGACCAGCGACGACTGGCGCGAGAGACGCACTGCATCCTGCACGTTGGTGATGGTGCCGGTCGGGTCGTTTGGCGACATGATGACGGTCGTCGCCCCGAGCGGCAATGACGACTTGCCCGGTTCGATCGGCAACCCGAACGACTTCGTTCGCGGCAGGATTTCAACCTGCGAGCCATGTCGCTGGAGCCATCGCTCGAGGAACGGATCACCCGGCGAGAACAGCACCAGCGGCCCCGACGCCCGCCACTGCGCGATCATCGCGTGGAGTTCATCGATGCCGTTGGCCAGTACGATCCAGTCGCTGCCGACGCCGGCCCGCATCCCCAACTGGCGCTTCAACTCGGCAATCGGGTCATCGAGTCGTGCCCGCCATTCGTCGAAGCGGCTGACCGCATCCATGATCCGGTCGACTGGTCCGTAGGGATTCTGGATTCGATCCAGCCGGATCACGGGACCGGTGGCGGATGCGGTCGAAATGGTGCGTTCGAGATCGCGGCTCATGAGGCGCGTCCCATCGCTGGCTGCTCGTCGATCGGGGTCAGGTCAAGAACCCGGCGTGGAGCTTCGACATCGTAAATCGTTGGCCGCCCGGTGACGTGGGCAGCCACATTTCGAACCGGCACCCCGCCCGGCGTCTGTCCAATCTGGTTCCCCAGATGCGCGTGCCCATGGACTACCAGATCCACGGTATGGGAGTCGATGACGTTGCCCAGCAGCGAGTTGCCCAGCATCCAGTACTTCAGCTCGGGTTCGTCGCCCAGGGTCGAGACGGTTGGTGAGTAATGCATCACCACCACGGTTGCGTCAACCGGTTCTCCGGCAATCCGGGTCAATGCGGCGTCGAGCCGGGCGGCTTCCCGGCGTCCGCGGACTCCCACCGCCTTGGTCAGGCGCGCGGAAACAATGTCTGATCCTTCATCGGGCCAGAACCCTCCGCCATAGCCCCCGACACCCGCCAGGCCCAACCGGCGGCCTCCAGGCAGGGTCATCGTGCACCCGTCGCCATCCAGCAACAGCACTCCGGCCCGCTCCAGAATGTCGCGCATCGCCTTCCGCCGCACACCGCGCCGGTCGTGGTTGCCCAGCACCGCCACGATCGGCATCGCGATGGTCGCCAGCAACTCCCCGGCGAGTTCGACTTCGGGAATGCGGCCGCCATCGGTGATGTCACCGGCAATCATCAGCAGGTCGGCGCTGCCGTCCACAGCCCGCAACTCGTCGGCCATGGTGTCGGGCACGGTCGTCCGCAGATGCAGGTCGCCAATGGCGGCAATCCTGATTGGTTGGGGTTCGATGTTCAGGCTCGTGACCAACGATGCTGTTCCTTCGGCGGGGCGGTGGAGTTCGTAATCAGGATGTCCACCCAACGCTATCGAGTCTACCGCACTTGGGCATCGTCACTGTGGAACTGCACGCCTGCGGGATGGGTTCTATACTTGTGCGGGTCGCCTGACCCCAATCTTCGTGCTGCCAATCAGGACACACCTACCGCATGATGCCTTCTTCCATTCCGGCACCACGAGTGCTCCTCGCGGCCCTCACCGCCCTGCTTCTGGCGATGACGTCTTTCGCGACACCGGTTGCGGCGCTCGAGCCGCCGACCATGACCGCCGATAGCGTCTATTCCTACGATCTCGAAACCGGAATCGTGCTCTACGCCAGGGACGCTGACGCCCGCCACCAGGTCGGCTCGACCGTCAAGATTGCGACGGCCCTGACCGTGCTGGCCAACGCCGAACCTTCGGAAGAAGTCCTGATCGATCAGAGCGATCTCGTCGATATCACGGTCTACTCCAACATGCAATTGCAGGCCGGCGACACGTTGACGGTCGGCACCTTGCTCTACGGACTCCTCCTCCCCTCCGGCAACGATGGAGCCCGGGCGCTCGCCCGTCACGTGGGCATGGGTCTTTGCGACTGTGATGACGCCAATCAGGCCCGGGCCGCCTTCGTGCAGGCCATGAACGACTACGTCGCGGAGCTTGGCCTCACCAACACCCATTTCGAGAATCCGGACGGCATCGACCACGACAGCGCCTACTCCAGCGCCCACGACATGGCAATCCTCTTTGGCGAACTGATGAAGAACGAACGGCTGGCCGGCATCATCGCCGAACCGGCCTACTCTTTCTGGTCGGTGGGAAACCCTCCGCAGAATTACACGGGTGCCACCACCAATCAGTTGCTCGGTGTGAGTGGCGTGATCGGTGGCAAAACCGGCACGACGCCCGAAGCCGGCGCCTGCGTCGTGCTCGCCCGCGAAGTCGCGGGTGGCGAGGCAACGGTGATCACCGCGATTCTCGGTTCCGATGTCGAATACGATACCAACGCCTACGTGGTCGATGGCAGCGATCAGCGCTGGAACGACGCGAATGCGCTGTTCGGGGCGATGGATCGGCAGTTTGACTGGGTCGAACCGGGTGCGGATGGGACGTTCCCTGGCCTCGATGAAGAAATGGCCGTCTGGCAGGTTGAGCTGGCCGGTTCTCCCCTGATCCCCTATCCATCCGAGGGTGTCGAGGCAACCTATCAACTGATTCTCGGAGAGGGAGAAAGTGGAGGCCGGGTGAACCTCTACTTCGACGCCCAGCAGGTCGGTTCCGTGCCAGTCGAATCAGTGGCGGCCGGAGTCGCAGGGAGTGGGCAATGACACGTTCGTCAACCAGGGCAAAAGCGGCCGGAGATCAGACCGAGGAAACCGGGGAACGCCTGCAGCGGATCCTGGCCCAGCATGGGGTTGCCAGCCGCCGCGCCTCCGAAGAGGTCATCAAGGCCGGCCGGGTGACGGTCAACGGCAAGGTCGTGACCGAGATGGGTGTCCGGGTCGATCCCGTCCACGACGCCATCCGGGTCGATGGCAAGCCGCTTCGTCGCCAGAAACCGCGCTACCTGATGCTCAACAAGCCCAGCGGCTTCATCACCACCGTCAACGACGAACGGCAGCGCTGGACAGTGATGGACCTGGTCAACGTGCGTGAGCGCGTCTATCCGGTCGGCCGTCTCGACCGTGAGACCCAGGGATTGTTGCTGCTGACCAACGATGGCAATGTCGCCAATCGCGTCATGCACCCGCGCTACGGGTTGACCAAGGAATATCACGTCGTCACCGATCGCAAGCCGAGCGACGAACAGTTGCAGGATCTGCGTGATGGCATTCTGGTCAATGGCCGCGTGGTGGTGCCTGACGAATGCCGCCTGCTGCGCGAGAACCGCGATGGCGTCACGATCAAAATCGTCCTCCACGAGGGCCTCTATCATGTTGTCCGCATCATGATGGAGAAGGTTGGCATCAACGTCGAGAAGTTGCGCCGCGTTCGCCTCGGTCCGCTCTCCATCCAGGGTATTCCCACCGGCGCCTGGCGCGATCTGACACCCGGCGAACTCGTGCAGTTGTTCGAGGCACTCGGCCTGCCGGTGGCAGACGCCGAGAAAGCGAATGCCCGGCGCCCGATGCAGTTGCTTCCGGTGGGTGGATTCATTCACCCCCAGGGTGACGGAGAGTCTTCCGGTCCATCCTCCGGCGCGCCGGCCAACCGTGGCGACGGTCGTCCGGGTGGCAATACAGGTGGCACCCGGACGGATTCCGCGAAGAGAACCAGCAGCCCGGGGAGGGCCAATGACGCACGATCATCGACAAGTCATCGCGATCGACGGCCCCGGCGCGGCCGGTAAGTCCACGGTTGCCCGCCTTATCGCCGAGCGCACTGGCGCCCTGCTGTTCGACACCGGGGCACTCTATCGGGCTGTCACCCTGCTCAGCATCCGGAGAGGCGTACCCGGCACCGATGGCGCTGCGCTGGCAAGCCTGGCTCGCAGCCACCGGATCGAGGTGTTGCCCCCCAGCCTGGATGATGGACGCCAGGTCGACGTCAAGCTCGACGGCGAGGATGTGACCTGGTCGCTCCGCACGCCGGAGATCGACGCCCGCGTCTCCGAGGTGTCAGCCCAGCCCGAGGTTCGGCAGGAGCTGCTTGGTGTCCAGCGCTCGATTGCCGACGGAACTCGCGTGGTCATGGTTGGCCGCGATATCGGCACCGTGGTGATCCCCCAGGCCGGAGTCAAGATCTACCTGGATGCCAGTGTGGAAGAGCGGGCCCGACGCCGGTTTGAGGAGCTTCGTGCCCGGGGTGTCGAAGCCCACTACGACGATGTGCTGACCGATCTGCGCGCACGGGACGAGTGGGATTCGAACCGTGAGGCCGCGCCGCTTGCCATTCCCGCCGATGCCACGGTGGTCCAGTCCGACGGCCGCTCGGTGGACGATATCGTTGCCGAAATCGTGGCGTTGACGGCCACCGCCTGGAGCGATCTCGATGCCTGAACCGGCGCCACGGACCACCAAACCGCCGGTCGACCACATGGCGGGACGCATGCAGGGGGTCGCCTTCAACCTCATCCGCATCGTGCTGCTCGCGCTCTGCCGTTTGATCTTCCGCATGAAGATCGAGGGCCTCAACAACGTGCCGATGCAGGGCGGGGTGCTGATCGTCTCCAACCACCTGCACAATGCCGATCCCATCCTCATTTCGGTCGCCTGCCCTCGCCCAATTCACTACATGGCGAAGAAGGAGTTGATGGGTATTCCGGTGCTCGGCCGGATCATTCGTTACGGCGGAGCCTTTCCGGTGGATCGCGGCAAGGCCGATCGTCAGGCGATCGTGCAGGCCACCGAGCGATTGCAGCAAGGCATCGCGGTCGGCATGTTCCCCGAGGGGACACGCAGTGTCTCACGCCACATCGAGCGCGTGCTGCCGGGCGCGGGCCTGATCGCCCTGCGTGGCGATGTCCCAATTCTCCCAGCGGCCATCATCGGGTCGGAACGCCTGCCCCTGAATGGCGCCAAGCAGATGCACAATGACCAGCGGGAGCGTTGGAAGGTAACCGTCACCTTCGGCGAGCCGTTTCGGCTGGAACCAAAGCCCGACGGCAAGCGCATGTCGCCCGACGAGGCGATCAACCTGGCAATGACCAAAGTCGCCGAACTGCTGCCCGAGTCCTATCGCGGCATCTATGGAACCGAATCCGATCCAGCGTCATGATCGGTCCGGGCGACATCCTCCTGGTAACCGGGATCATGGCTGCTGGAAAATCCACGGTCACCCAGGCCCTGGCGGAGTCCCTTTCCCCCAGCGTCCATCTGCGCGGTGACCTCTTCCGCCGTATGATCGTCAATGGTCAGGAGCCGGTCACAGCCGAGAACTGGCCAGCCGCTGAACGCCAGCTGCACCTTCGCTACGACATTGCGACGCACGCGGCGACCCAGTATGCCCGGGCTGGCTTCATCGTCTGCTACCAGGATGTCATCGTCGGGCCGGAACTCGCGCGCGTCGTCGGCGTGCTTGCTGATCGCCCCGGTGAGCTGTATGTGGTCGTTCTGACGCCCGATCCAGTGATTGCGCTGCAGCGAGATCGGGCCCGCAGCAAAACCGCGTACGATGACTGGACCCCGCACGAACTCGATCTGAGCCTGCGGAACGAGACTGAGCGGATTGGACTCTGGCTGGACACGTCGAACCTGACGGCGAGTGAAACGGCGACGACGATTCTCGCCCGGCTGGATCAAGCACGGATTGATTCCAGGGCCTGATACCGATACGCGACGACCCGCTCCGGATCTCGAGTTCCGGAGCGGGTCGTCGCGCGTGCCTGGAGAGGTCAACCTCGTGTTGACCCTGTAATTGCAGATGTCCTACTCGACTGGCTCCGAGTCCAGCTCCAGGGCGACCCAGTCCGGCACGTCTTCATCCTCCACCTCATCGTCGGCATCCTCCACGATGAAGGTTCCATCCATGTCCTGATCGCCCCACAGCAGGTCGTACTTGGCAATCGTGACCGTGTCGCCTGTCTGGATGCCCAATCGCTTCAGTTCAGCCGAGATCCCGCTCTTGTCCAGCACCCGCTGATACCGCTCGGACGCTTCCCAGAGGTCGAAGTTGGTCATGTGCGTGAAGCGCTCGATGCCAACCCCGGTGACCGTGAAGCTGTGCGCTCCGGTCCGAATGGCCTCCCAGGCCCGATCATCCACATTGCCGATCGTGTACACCCGGCGCTTCGGCCGTTCGGCGAGCGCCTTCTTCGCCTCGGCTTCCTGCTGGTCAAGCTCGCGCAGGATCGACGCCACCTGGTCGAACACGTCCTGCACGCCTTCGCCAGTGGCCGCCGAGATCGGCATCACGGTAAAGCCTTCGCCTTCCATGATCTCGCGCAGGCGGGGCGTGTTGTCTCGCGCCTCGACCAGGTCTTCCTTGTTCAGCACGACAACCATCGGTTTATGCGCCATGCCGGGGTCGAAGGCAGCGATTTCGGCATTGATCGTCCGGAAGTCCTCCAGCGGATCGCGTCCCTCCAGACCACCCGAGGCATCGACCACGTGCACCAGCACCCGGGTCCGGTGCACGTGGCGCAGGAAGTCGTGTCCCAGCCCGGCGCCTTCTGCCGCGCCCTCGATCAGCCCCGGGATATCGGCCATGACGAACGTTTGCCCCCCAGGTCCGCCGATGGACACCACACCGAGATTGGGCGAAAGGGTGGTGAAAGGGTAGTCGGCGATCTTCGGCCGGGCGCGGGTTGCTGCGGCCAGCAGGGTCGATTTGCCCGCATTCGGCAGACCCACCAGGCCGACATCGGCGATCAGGCGCAGTTCGAGCCGCAGCCAGCGTTGTTCGCCCGGCTCGCCCAGTTCGGCCATCCGCGGCGATTGATGACGTGAGGACTTGAAGTGCGTGTTGCCGAGACCGCCCTTGCCTCCATGGGCAATCACGAACTCTTCACCGGGTTCGACCAGATCGGCAATCGGTTCGTCACCGTCTTCGAGATAGACGACGGTGCCGGGTGGGACCTTGACCGTCTTTGGCTTGCCGTTCCGGCCGTGCATGTTGCGGCTGCGGCCGGCACCACCGTGTTCGGCCTCGTAGTGCCGCACGTACTGGAATGGCAGGAGCGAGTTCAGGTTGTCGACGACTTCGAGGATGACATCGCCACCCTTGCCGCCATCCCCACCGTCCGGACCACCCCTCGGAACGTATTTTTCCCGCAGGAATGACGATGAGCCGTTACCGCCGTTTCCGGCCTTGACGAAGATTTTTGCTTGATCGACCAGCATGCCGGCCTCCTGATTGGTGTGGTGACGCGTGAGTGCCTGGGGCGGCGCGTGGTTGTCGAACGTGAATCTGTTGCGTCGCGATCGGGCACAAGGGAGGGCTCACCGCCCGTCCTGCAGGTCGGTGAGCCCTCGGCGAGAAGCATTCGTCTCGCTTGGCGGCCCGTACGATGCGGCGAAGTTTACCGCATCGGGCGTTATGTCTGCCGTCCAAATTCCAGGTTGCACGTGTTCAGCATTGAGGGCACGAAGACCGACTTGCACCTCAGCCCCCACCGTAGGGGTCGACCTGCCGAGCCTGGAGGGCCAATTTGGCCAGGTGGCTTGGCTCGGCGGTGTCGACCCGGCCCCCAATTTAGACAGCTACTCCAGATAGTCCCGCAGCCGGTTGGCCCGGATTGGTTGACGGAGCTTGCGCAGCGCCTTGGCCTCGATCTGCCGGATCCGTTCGCGGGTGACCCCGAACTGTTTGCCGACTTCTTCCAGCGTTCGCGTTCGCCCATCATCGAGGCCGTAGCGCATGTAGAGCACGTCACGCTCACGCTCGGTCAGGGTGTCGAGGACTTCTTCCACCTGTTCCCGCAGCAGCTGGCGGCTGGCGGCATCGGCCGGGGCCGGCATCTTCTGGTCTTCGATGAAGTCGCCCAGGTGGCTGTCTTCTTCCTCACCGATCGGCATTTCGAGTGAAACCGGGTCCTGGCTGATCTTGAGAATTTCCCGCACCCGGTCGGGAGTCATCTCCATTTCCTTCGCCAGTTCATCGGTCGTTGGCTCGCGGCCGAGTTCCTGCTGCATCCGCCGGCTGGTGCGTAGCAACCGGTTGATCGTTTCGACCATGTGCACCGGAATCCGGATCGTGCGGGCCTGGTCGGCAATCGCCCGGGTGATCGCCTGGCGAATCCACCACGTGGCGTAGGTGCTGAACTTGAATCCCTTGTGATACTGGAACTTCTCGACCGCCCGGATCAGACCCAGGTTGCCTTCCTGGATCAGGTCCAGCATGCCCATGCCTCGCCCGCCGTACTTCTTGGCGACACTCACCACCAGCCGGAGGTTGGCTTCGGTCAGCGCGACCTTGGCCTGGCGCCCTGCCAGTTGGGTGTCTCGCCAGCGCCGGGTCATCCGGGCCTTGCGCGTCTCGAAGAGTTCGAGCACGGCTGACTCTTCGGGCCAGGTGTCGCTGGCACCGAGCGCCTGCTGCAACGGCGCGGGCATCAGTTCCCACTCCACCGTGCGAAGCCGGAGTTGCTCTTCCAGTGCGTCGGCGGCAATTTCGTGCCGCACGCCAATCGCTTCGATGGCCGCGTCGGGCAGGGTGGTGATTGGCAGTACGTCATTGACGACCTGCTCCCGCACCGGCAACGCTGCCTCGGGATGCGATTCGATCCAGAGATCGCGCATCATCGGCCAGCCAGCCCGGAACGAGTGATAGATCGCCATGCCGATCTCAACCGAGGAGGTCTCTCCCTCACCCGTGGTCAGGCGGTCGGTCAGGTCGGTGATGTACTGGCCCCGCTCCATGGCCTTGGCCAGTTCGACCTCGCGGGCGGCGCTGAGCAGCGGCACGCGGCCGATCTCGCGGAGATACATCCGCACCGGATCATCCAGCGAGACTGCCGCCAGATCGCTGTCGGCGATGGCCTCGGTGGTGACCCCGCGGTTCATTTCGATGTCGACATCATCATCTTCTTCGCTGAGATCGATCGCGCTCGGCTCGTTCTGGTCGCTGTCGTCGATCAGTGAGCTGAGACCGGCGAGGCGATCCTCCAGCGATTCATCATCGTTCTCGGTAACGCGGACAATGGTGGACGGGTCAAGCGATTCGAGGTCGTCTTCGGCCAGGACCTTGTTCGCCAGATCTTCGCTCAATGTGGTGGCCCCCCTGGTCGGATGATCTGGGTCGGGTACGCGGCATGACTGCGGGAAGCGTACGACCATTCGTTCGCATCATGCCATGGGAAGGTTGGGCTGCATGTCGCTGTCTGCGACTGGCCGGGCGGAGTCGCTGTGGGCTTTCAGCCGCTCCAGAGCGGTGACGCTGGGTTCCTGGGACCGGAATCCAACGATGTCTGTGGCTGACCCAGGCGCGCGAGAGAGGCAATGTACACGGCTTCCGACCCAAACGCAACCCTTGGCATGTTCCCGATCGACGCGTCGGTGTATCGTGCGCACCACCGTTGGATTGAACGCACAAGCATTCAGCTTGTGAGATGTGGCGGCACAATCTCTCGCCGGACCAGATCCTGCCAGGTCTCCCGGGTGCGCACGCAGGTTGCTGTTTCGTCGTTCACCAGCACCACTGCCGGCCGCGGGGCCGCATTGTAGTTGCTGGCCATCGACAGCGTATACGCGCCGGCTGCCGGGATCGCCAGTAGGTCTCCGGCCTGGGGCTGCGGCAGCTCCACCCCTTCGATCAGCAGGTCGCCCGACTCGCAGAACTTTCCGGCGATGGTGACTGGAATGCTGGGACTCCCCTCACCGCTCCTGTTGGCCAGTGCCGCCTCGTACCGAGCCTCGTACAGGGCAGGGCGGATGTTGTCCGCCATGCCCCCATCAACCGAGACGTAGGTGCGAATCCCCGGCAGGGCCTTTTCGGCGCCAATCTCGTAGAGCGCCACACCGGCCGGTCCGATGATGGCCCGGCCCGGTTCGATCGTCAGCATCGGCAGGTCGAGCCCGTGGGTTTGGCAACTAGCCTCCACCGCCGTCGCCACCGCATCGGCCCAGTGAGCGATTGGCAGGGGCTCATCTTCATTGAGGTAGGCAATCCCGAATCCTCCTCCTGGCGAGAGATGAGCCAGGTGAAAGCCGTGGCTCTCCTTCATCGAGGCAGCAAATTCAAGGATCGCCTCGATGGCGGTGGTGGTGGCCTCTCCTTCGAACAGTTGCGATCCAACGTGGGCGTGGAGGCCAATCAGATCAATGCCGGGGAGTGCCTGCAACCGGGCCACTGCCGCCGCGGCCTGTCCGTCGACGATGGGGAATCCGAACTTGGAGTCCGCCACGCCCGTGCTGATCTTGTGGTGGGTGTGAACATCGACCCCCGGATTGACGCGGATCATCACGGTTATCGGTGTTGTACGGTCGGCCGTCAATTCAGCCAACAGGTCGATCTCGTGGTCGTTGTCGACAATGATCTTGCCCACCCCGGCCGCGATGGCCGATGCGAGTTCCTGCCGTGACTTGTTGTTGCCGTGCAGGCTGATCTCGGGGGCCGGCATGCCGCCATGGAGCCCAATCGCCAGTTCGCCGCCCGAGACCACGTCCAGGCCGATGCCTTCACTGCGCAGGATGGCAACCAGCCAGGGTGCCAGCAGCGCCTTGCCGGCGTAGACGACGCG
>CAZNQC010000121.1:0-11546 GCA_964574825.1 uncultured Sphaerobacteraceae bacterium
GGTGAGTCGTACGAAACGGCCGTGATCGCGGCACGCTTGCGCGTGGAGAGCTGCCCAGCGTGGGGCGAGGTATACGAGCCGGACGTGGGGGCCACGTCGCCGTAGTCCCGGCCGATGGCAACCGTCACGTAGTTCAGGCCTGGTTCGTTGCCGTGCGTGGGGTCGAACGGCATGGCCAGGTAGCGATTGGGATACTGCTCGTCGGGCACCAGCACGTCCACCCAGGCATGGGTGCCGCCTTCGCCCAGCAGATGTCCCGAGATGTAGCGGGCGGGAATGGCGCACAACCGGCAGAGGGTCAGCATGATGTGGGCGTAGTCCTGGCAGACGCCCTGCTGCAGGGCAAAGGCCTCCGCCGCAGTCGTTTTCACACCGGTCGCGTCGGGCGTGTAGGTCATGTAGTCATGCACCCAGCGGTTGATCGCGCGCACCACCCCGAGCTCGGTCGTCTCGTTCCGCCGGATCTCCAGGGCCGCCGCACGCAGGGCAGCATCTGGTGTCGTGAGTCGCGTGAATTCCCGGAAGGCCACCGTCTGATAGCTCTCGGCGGAAATCGGGGCCGGGCGGTGCTCCCGCTCGCGTTCCACCACGATCCAGGCGGTGAAGTCGATCTCGCGGGCGACCTGGTCTACCAGCAGCCAGATGATCAGGTTCCCGAACTGGTCGATCTCGCGCCGCATCTCGGTGGTTGGCGATGAACATTCCAGGCGGTGGGTGATCAGGCGCTGGTCGCCGTACCGTTCGGGCGGAATGATCACCAGGCGTTGCCGCAGGTCACGAATCGGCCCATCGTATTCATAGTGGAATTGCTGGTGAATCAGGTACCCGGTGGAACGAACATCGCTCCAGTTCACCCGGCTATGGTCGATCGCCAGGTGGGCGAACTGGGCATCGGCCACCTCGTGGCTGGCAGGTGTCATGCTGGAGACTGCTCCCTGGGGCCGATGTTTTCGATGGTGACGCCTTCCGATTCGGTTGGCGGTACGCCCTCAATCGCATCGCGCTGGTCCGGCTCGTCATCCGGGCGATGGATATCGGCCCAGACGACCATGCGGTCGAACCGGGCACTTCCCCAGGTCGTGACCATCGCCACATCGACGGCATCGCGCCCGATCCCGACCGGAATCCGCCCGATGCGCGGAAAATTGAACCGGGCATCGAACGTCCACCAGCGATCGTCCAGCCACACCTCGAACCAGGCATGGAAATCCATGGCTGGCAGTTCGCCGTGAACGGCAATGTCCGGCATGTAGCCGAAGACGTAACGGGCGGGAATGTTGAGGGCGCGACAAAAGGTGATGGCCAGGTGGGCGAAGTCGCGGCACATCCCGCCTCCGGCCACGTAGACATCGACCGCGGTCGTGGTTGGGGTGGAGAGGATCTTGCCGTACTGGATGTTGGCGTGGAGCCAGTCGCAGATAGCCTGGACGCGGGCCCAGCCGGGTTCGGTTTTGCCGAAGAGGTGCCAGGCGACCTGGGCAAGGGATTCCGACTGGCAGTAGCGGCTGGCCAGCGTGAACACGAGCACGTCGTCCGGCAATTCCTCAATTGGGACCTGCCGGGCGTCGACCGCCACTGTGTCCGGTTCCCCGCTCACCTCGACGATGGCGTCGTACCGCAGGGTGGAGATGCCTGCCGGCAGCACCAGCCGCCGGATGGTGTTCTGGAAGGCATCATGGTAGGTGTGCTGCGGCATGTCCGGAGTGACGCGCCATTCTTCCCAGGTGACATGATTCGGCGGTGCGATATGCGGTTCCACCAGCATCACGGCCGGGGTGGGGTTCTGGGAGTCGTACTGGAATTCGCAGCCTATGCGGAGATCCATGCGCTGTTGTCCTGTTCCTGAGGCGATGTTTCCGCGGACTGCTGCTGTTGTTGCGGTTGCTGGCGGGGAACTTCGCCCCCAATGTCAGGATGATGCATGGTCACCCCGGTGGCGAGGTCGGTCGAGCCGGGTACACCGGCACTCAGGCCCTGTTGTTGCACCATGTTCCCCAAGCGTTGCCGTTGTCGCGCACCGCCAAGGGTTTGATATTGAATCAATTCGCCACGCCGGTAGGGTGAACCCAACACGATGCCCTGCGTGTCGTCGATCACCTCGCTGGTGACCGATACCTCGAGCTCCTGCGCCTGGCCGCCGCGGTAGGTGCCCCGAGCCACCGCCACATCGGCATAGTCGCGGCCGACGGCGATCTTGACGTGGCGAGCGGTGCACGAATTGCCGGAGGTGGGATCGAAGCCCAGCCAACCATAGGGCGGCACAAAGGCTTCCACCCAGGCGTGCGACGCTTCGGCCTCGGTCACGTTGCCCAGATAGCCGCTGACGTAGCGGGCGGGCAGTCCGGCATGGCGGCAGAGTGAGATGAGCACGTGCGAGAAGTCCTGGCACACGCCGGAACCGCCTGTCAGGACTTCGGCGACCGTGGAGTGCACGGTGGTGGTGCCAAGTTGATAGGTGAGACGTTCGCGGACCAGGGTAGCCGCCTTGACCAGGAATCCGAAGGCGGTAATGCCGGGATCGCTGGCCAGCAGGATCCTGGTCAGTTCCCGGGTCTCGTCTTCCAGCGCCACGTAGGTGCTGGGAATGAGGAACTCGGCCTGGTCGTTGGCAAACGCCTCCTCGTCGGTAAGTCCGGCCAGGGGTGGCGACCGGTCATCATCATCGGCGCTGCCTTCAATCGGGTGGGGTGCATCAAACGTGATCACGTCGGAGATGGCTTCAATGTTCAGGTGCGCGTGCTGGTAGGGCACGCTGAAGTCGTGCACGATATTGCCGTAGTAATCCAGGAAGGCGATCACCGAAGCCGGTGGGTCGATGGAGAGGGTGAAGTCGAGGCAGGTCTGGTTCCGGTCCGAGGCCGGTCGCAACCGTACCTCATTGAAACTTTCGTGCACCGGCGCGGAGTAGGCGTAGCGGGTGCGATGGATGATGCGAAAACGCATGGCGCCGTCTCCTACGCGATGAACTCTTCTGGATGGATGATGCGGTGGGCAAAGTACTGACTGTGGATATGCTCGCCGATCTGGAAGCAGGTGCGTTGCAGGTTCAGCAGATAGATATGCAGGCCGGAGGCGAAAATATCGTCCACCCGACCGTAGGCCAACTGGCTCTTCAGCCAGCCCACGGCGCGCTCGGCCTCTGGCGAACGGCCAAGGTCGGCGTGGCGTCCCAGCAGGTCGGTGGTCTGTCCCGCTTCCTGGGCGGAGGCGATGTTGATGGCAGCCAGCGCCGATTCCAGCTCGCCAATCGCGAACCGGATCGAGCGCGGGAAAACGGGTGAGAGGATCAGCATTTCGATGACCGAACGTGGGCGAACCGCCGAGCGGTAGAGCTTGTGATAGGCCTCGTAGGCCGAGAGGGAGCGGAGCACCGCCAGCCATTGGTGCGGGTCACCCGGAACATCATGGAAGGCCAGGTCCCGGGCAGCTTCCACGAACTGGGGCGATCCCACCGCCACGGGTGAGACCGAGTCGGTCACCAGCAGGTGGAACTTGACGTCGATGGTGCGGGCGGTCTTCTCCGCACGTTCCAGGAACTTGCCGGCCTGCAGGAAGTACCACCCCTCCTCGCGAGGCATGGTGGAATCGGTCAGACCCTGGAACAGGTGGCTGAACTCGACCACCGAGCGGTAGAAGAGGTGGGCATTTTCCAGTTCGAAGGCGGCCATGCCCTGGTTGCGATGTGCCTGGAGCTGAAGGTGAAACCGGTTGAGCCCTTCCCACATCTCGCTGGCAATCTCGTGGCGCATGGCCCCGGCCAGTTCGCGGGCCCGGGCGATGCAGGAAATGACCGAATTCTGGTTGTGGGTGTCGAGCGTGAGGTACGGCGGCACCGTGTCTTCGCTGGCGACGCCCCAGCTTTCGGCAAACCGTTCCTCGTTGCCGACGATGGCCAGCAGGGCTTCCCACTGACGCTGGCGTCGCAACTGGTCCTCCGGGGAAATCCCCATGCCCAGGGTGTGATGCACGTTGACGTCGGTGATGCGGGCCGTATCTTCTGCCCGTTCGACATACCGTCCGATCCAGTAGAGCGATTCCGCAATTCGGCTCAGCATGAGCGATGTCCCCCGTTCGTCATCGTTCCGCCAAACGGTAGGGGCCGTACCTGCCGCCGCTGGGACAGCACACTGACAGGACGAGACAAGGCGGCTGTGTCGGCCCTGTCAACTCGAATGATCCGGCTCAGCATGGGTAGGGCTCCTCTATCAACCGGGGCAACACGAGGTTGCCCCCTGCAACACGGAACCGTCCGAGCATCATCCACCCCATGTCGGCCCGGTCTGTCGATACCGTCATCGCAGTACCCAGGTATCCTTCGAACCGCCCCCCTGGCTGGAATTGACCACCAGCGATCCCTTGCGCAACGCCACCCGCGTCAATCCGCCTGGCAGCACGTGGATCCCGTTCGCCCCACTGAGAATGTAGGGCCGCAGGTCGATGTGCCGTCCTTCCAGGTGCCCATCCGGAAACGCATCGTCGCGAATGAAGGACGGGTGGCGCGAGATCGGCACGACCGGCTGGGCGATGTAGTTCCGTGGGTTGAGCTTCACGCGTTCGCGGAACTTCGCGATATCTTCTTCCTCCGCCGCGGGGCCGATCAGCATGCCGTACCCACCGGATTCGTTGGTGGCCTTCACCACCAGCTCATCCATGTGGTCGAGCACGTACTCCATCTGCTCCGGATCGGTGGGGAGGTAGGTGGGGACGTTGCCGAGGATCGGTTCTTCGTTCAGGTAGTAGCGAATGATCTGGGGCACGTAGTGATAGACCGCCTTGTCGTCGGCCACGCCCGTGCCGATCGCATTGGCCAGGGCCACATTCCCGGCCCGCACCGCCGTCAGCAACCCGGCCACCCCCAGCATGCTCTCCGGCCGGAACACGAGTGGGTCGAGGTACTCGTCGTCGATTCGCCGGTAGATCACGTCCACCTGCTGATGACCACCGGTGGTGCGCATGAAGACGCGGTTGTTGGCCACGAACAGGTCGCGTCCTTCGACCAGTTCAATCCCCATCTGTTGCGCCAGGTAGGCATGCTCGAAATAGGCGGAGTTGTAGACCCCCGGGGTCAGCAGGACAACCGTTGGGCCGTCACCGAAGGCCGGGCGGGGCGAGATGCTGCGCAGGTTTTCCAGCAACTGCCCGCAGTAGTAGTCCACCGGCCGCACCTGGAGTTCGTCGAACCAGTCGGGAAACACCCTGGTCATGGCCGTGCGGTTGGCCATCACGTAGGAGACACCACTGGGTGAGCGGAGGTTGTCCTCCAGCACCAGGTAGGAGCCATCGGCATCGCGCACGAGGTCGGAGCCGACGACGTGAATGTACTGGTCGTGCGGAACATCGATGCCCACCACTTCGCGCCGGAAGTGGGCGGCCCGGACGACGAGGTTGCGGGGGACGATGCGGTCGTGAAGGATGTTCTGGTCGTGATAGATGTCGTGAATGAACAGGTTCAGCGCGGTGATGCGCTGGGTGAGACCGGCCTCGATCATCGACCATTCGCCGGCCGGAATCAGGCGGGGAATGGGATCGAAGGGAAAGATGCGCTCCGTTCCCTGCGCGGTGTCGGAGTAGACGGTGAAGGTCACGCCCTGATGGAGGAACGACCGGTTGGCGAGGTCGCTGGCGTGCTGGATCTCGGTGGGACCCATCTTCGCCAGGTGATCGATCAACTCGCGATAGTGGCGTCGAGTCCGCACCCCACCCTCGGTCAACGGCACGAACGCCTCGTCGAAGAAGCCGTCGGTCTGGTAGGTCTCGGCCAGCATGGTGCCGGGCACCGGCTGGAGTGGCGAATCAGGCATGGAACCCCTCCGGGCCAGGTATGGCAAGGTGGGCGTCGCGTGCAGCGAGCGCCCCAACGATGCCTGTTCCGCACGATGGAGAGGATTATCGCCAAGAAGAGGGTGCCACAACCAGTGGAGATCGGTACATCCTGAGCACATGCCATTGGGCCAGAAGCACAAACATGTCCTCGATTCGACCTGCCCAGGTCTTCAGCACCGCCTGGTCTGGCCGAATACTGTTCTCACCTTACAGATGGGATGTTGGAGCGAAGGGCGGATGGTGAGGATTATCTGTCCCGGATGACGATCTCGCCGGTCTCCTGCCAGGCCGCATCGATGTCATCGAAGGTGTTGTTCAGGGCCTGGGCGAAGATCTGGGTGATGTTGGGCAGGACGGTGCCGTCCTGTTCGAATGGCTGCACCACAATGTCGCCATGCAGCGACCAGGCGTTGAACAGTTGCGCAACCACCCCGTCCATGCTGTCACCCTGCACCGAATATTCCACCTCCGGAGCATCGATTGGCGCGTAGACCAGGGTCACCTGGCCACTCGAGCTGGACATGTGGGCATTCCTTCGTGGTGGATCGAGTGCGGCGTCGAGCGACCGGGCGCCTGGTCGTGGGTCAGCCGAGAATGGCGGCGCTGATCTCTTCGTCCCAGGTCAGGTGGGCGTCGATCTCGTCGGCAATCGTGGTGTCACCGGAGCGGTCGTGGTTGATCGGACGCTCCCAGTCGCGCAGGGTGAGGTTGACCAGCACGGAGATCAATTCGCTGCGATCGTGGCTGAACGAGGCGAGGTCGGCTTCGGGGTCGGTGTTGGTGGCGTCGCCGAGCGCCTTGAGTTCCTTTTCGTCCTCGATCGCCAGCAGCATCAGCGGTCCCCGGCTGAGGGTGGCCTGCATCCGCCGCAGGTTGACCGCCTCGCGCACCGCCATCTCATGCAGTTTCGCGGCGGTCTCCGGGTCGAGGTCCTCCCGCACCGGGGTGCCGACTGCCTCGCGAATCGTGGTTGGGGTGGGCAAGAGAGAATCGATCAGGTCACGATAGGAGTCAAGCATGGAGCCGCGCTGTCTTTCTGCTGTACCGGGGTGAGTTCCCGAGCCGGGGCAAAACCCCCTGGCCCGGGGTGCGTGTCCTACGCGTTGGCGAAGAAGCTGTCGGCCGGTGATGACGTTCCTGACCAGCTACGATGTTGGATGAATGTCCCAGACCACGCCGAACGGATCGCGGAACGAGTAGCCTTCCCCGGCGCTGGTCAGCAGGGTGTACCCCCGCATCAGCACGATGGCTTTCAGGCGCCGGGCCCCTTCAAGGTCCATCGCCACGGCGATATCGTTGTGAATCCGGGAGTAATCGAGCAAGCCGCCGCGACCGGCCCGCACCAGCGCCACGTAGAGCGGGTCGTTGCCCATGAAGGCGACATCCGCTTCGGTGTTGTCCTGGGCTGCCAGCGTGTGGTCGTAGGTGGCCGGCAGTTCGTGCCAGACCCCTTCGTCGTCCTGGCGCATGCGATGGGTGATCTGCAGGCCGAGGAGTTCGGTGTAGAGCCGCTCTGGCTGCGGCAGGGTGTAGACCTGCACCACGGCGTGGGGGCGACCGTTGATAACCAGCTCGTCGTCGGCCTCGATCAGGTCGACCGCCTGGATCGGCGCGGCAACCGGGAGCAGGGCCGTGGTGCCCCGTTCGGTTGCCAGGGGCACCGGCATTTCCGCGGTCGACTGCCGGCGATAGTCCGGCTCGTGATCGCCAATCTTCGGCACCGAGCGTTCCACCCACGGCTGGTCGCGCCGGATGGCGGCAATCAGGTGCAACTGGTTCATTTCGTGCAGGTTGAGGCGTTCACCGCTGTGCAGCACGATGCCAACCTTGAACCGCGATTCCGGGCGGGTGGCACCGATCTCATCGGCCCAACGGTACAGGACATCGATCACGGCCAGTGACTGCGCGGCCACGGTGAGATTGTTGTAGGGATCGTCGAAGCCCAACCCGTGCGAGTTGCGGTCAACAAGCACCTGGGCATCGCCCACCGACGATACTGCCGTATTCGCATCAGTCGCCAGGGTCGTTGGCACTTCGAGCAGAAACCGGTAGGCCATCCCATTTTTCTCCAGTGGCTGCCGCTCGCGGCGGGTCCAGCCGCACACCCATCATGTCGCTGGATGGATTGTACCAATGCCACCGGGCTCCGGCCGGGCAGAAACGCAGGAATGCGTCTCACTCGTTCCCAGCCAGGTCACAGCCGATCCACATTCCCAGCAAATCTTCAGGTTTCGCGGGGTAAGCTTTGACGAATGGCCCATAGACTCCAAAGCATGGATCCACGCTCCTGGTTGGGAGCGACCGGTCAGCATCGCCCCCGGCGATACTGGAACCACGTGATTGCCTTTGCCCCCGGAGGGCAGAACGCCTGGAGACAGGCAATGAAAGGACCGTTCCGCATGATTCCGACGCATCGTTTCACCCGCCGTTCGCTCAAGACCGCCACGGTTGCCGCCCTGGCCGGACTCGCCCTGACGGCTGGCGCATTTGGCACCACCTTCGCCCAGGACGCCTCGCCTTCGGCTGCATCCTGTAACGTCGAACAGGCGGTTGCCGATGCCGCGATCGTCTACACGGTCGATGGCACCCAGTCCACCGCCAGCTACACCGTGACGGAAGAGCTCGCCTCGATTGGTGAGAACGAAGTGGTTGGTACCACCAATGCCATCATCGGCTCGATTCTGCTGGACGAAGATGGCACGCCGCTGATGTGCTCCAACTTCGCGGTCGACATGCGCACGCTGGTGACCGATGAGAACCGGCGCGACAACTTCCTGCGCGAGAACACGCTGGAATCGGACACCTATCCATTCGCCACGTTCGTGGTTGCCTCGGTTGACGGCCTCGACGGCCCGATCGAAGACGGCGCCACCGTGACGGCCACCCTGACCGGCGACTTCACGCTGCATGGGGTCACCCAGACCGTCTCGTGGGATGCCGAAGTAACCCGCGACGGTGACACGCTGACCGGCACGGCGTCCTACACCTTCCTGATTGCCGACTACGACATGGAGAAGCCGATCGTCGGCCCGGTGGTCTCCATCGAAGACGAAGTCACCCTCAGTGTCGACATCGTGGCGACGCTCGAAAGCTGATCGTTCCGGCGGGTGGTGACGACCGGGATTCCGCATCCCGGGTCGTCATCGCCTGGCGCGGAGGGAGACTCCGATGGCCTGGATTCGACAACATCCCATCGTGACCACCGTGGTTGTCCTGTTCCTGGTCGTCACGATTGGACTCGGCGGCTACACCGTGTTCATGGCCGAGCAGGCCGGACTCGAATGGCGATTCTGGGAACCCGAGCCAACCTTGATTCCCGTCACCCCGTTCTCTGACTTTCCTGGTTTCAACACCACGCCGGCCACCGCCACCCCGGGTAGTTGAGCCGGGCCGGGAGCGTCACGGCAGGCAGCGCGTTCCCAGCCAGTTCCCATCACATCGGCACCCGTGTTCCTGATAATGTGTTTTAGCAAAGGTACCCACCATGGCTATCGTGAACGAAGAAACGACAACCCGGCGCCTGCTGGTGGTGGAGGACGAAGACCCGATTCGCGAACTCGTGTCCACCGCCCTTCGCTTCCGGGGGTTCGAGGTGACGGCCGCCGACTCCGGCCGCGATGCCCTCTCCGAGGCACGTAACGGTGCCTTCGATCTGCTGGTGCTGGATGTGAACCTGCCCGACCTCGACGGATTCGAGATTTGCCGCAAGCTGCGGTCCGATGGGAATCGGGTGCCGGTGGTGTTCCTGACCGCCCGGGACGATCCCGCCGACCTGCGAACCGGCTTCACCGGTGGCGGGGACGACTACATCACCAAGCCGTTCAGCCTCGAAGAGCTCGTTCTCCGGATCGAGGCGGTGCTGCGGCGCACCGGAGGCGGCGACGAGACGCGCAGCCGCCTGGTGGTTGGCACCCTGGTGCTGGACAACGATTCGTATCGCGTCTGGAGAAACGACGAAGAGGTGTCCCTCTCGCCCACCGAGTTCCGCCTGCTCCGCTACCTGATGCTGAATCGCGACCGGGTGGTGTCCCGCAACCAGATCCTCGACCATGTTTGGGATTACGAGTTCATGGGTGACCCTTCGGCGGTGGAAACCTACATTTCGTACCTGCGGCGCAAGATTGGCGACCGCAGCGGCAAGATCATTCGCACCGTGCGTGGGTTTGGCTATTCAATTCAGACACCGAATGGATCGTCCGACGACGCATCGTAGAGCAGTGTTGCAGCATGAGTATCCGCACCCGGCTCACCATCGCCATAGCCGCCATTTTCCTCGTGACCATCACGGTCCTCGGGGTTGGCATGGTGCAGTCGACCCGGGCCACGCTCACCAACCAGCTTGACGAGCAGGTCATCGCCCAGGCCGAGCGCCGGGCCAAGGGACCCGGGGATAAGGAAAAGGGCAACCCTGGCAACACCTACCAGATGTCCCAGAAACCCAGTCCAACAGCGGTGGCGCCCCCCGGCGATGATGGCGGGAGCTGGCCGGAGGGTTGGGTCAACGAGGCTGGAGAGGAAGGGGAGGCCTGGGAGCGCCGCGACTTCGCCACCCTGGTCTACACCGCCAATGGCGAACCCCTGCAGATCGAGCTGGCTGGGTACGTCAACGAGCCCAAGTCGCCGTTCGTTTGCCCGGAGATTCCTTCGGCCAAACTGGATTCGATGCTCAACGAGGTGGTGACGTTGCCGTCGGAGGATGGCACGCTGGAATACCGCACCTACATCCAGCGGCTCGACAACGGCGAGATCCAGGCCGTGGGCGCTCCCCTGACTGATGTCAACAACGCCGTCGACGATCTGATCACCAAGGTGGCGGCCGGAGGCACCCTGGCGGCCCTGGCGGCGGCCGGGGTGAGCTGGTGGTTCATCCGGCGGGGATTGCAGCCGGTGGATCACATGGTCGACACCGCCGCCGCGATTGCCGACGGTGACCTGACCGCCCGGATCAACAACCCGGAACCTGGCACGGAACTCGGCCGCCTCGGCACTGCCCTGAACGAGATGCTTTCCCAGATCGAAACGGCCGATGCCGCCCGGGCTGCCAGCGAGGATCGCCTGCGCCGCTTCGTGGCCGATGCTGCCCACGAGTTGCGCACACCGCTGACCTCTTTGCGAGGTTATGCCGAACTCTACCGGCAGGGTGCCCTGCCCGATGAGACCGCGCTCAACACGGCCATGGGGCGGATCGAGAGCGAAGGGTCGCGGATGGCGCGGCTGGTCGACGATCTGCTGCTGCTGGCCCGGATGGACCAGGCACGCGGGGTGGAGCGGAAGCCGGTTGATCTTTCGGCGATGGTGACCGATGCCGTGGCCGACTTCCAGGTGGTGACCCCGAACCATCCGGTGACGATGCAGGTCGATCCGGTAGTGGTGGCCGGCGATCGCCTGCGCCTGCGGCAGGTGGTGGACAACCTGCTTTCCAACGTGCGGACCCACACCCCGGCCGGAACGGTGGTGTCCGTGGTGTTGCGCAAGGAAGGCGAGATGGCCGTGCTGTCGGTGGCCGATACCGGACCGGGTATCTCGCAGGAGGACCAGGAGCACATCTTCGAGCGGTTCTGGCGGGCCGACAAGGCGCGGACTCGGAGCAAGGGCGGGTCGGGCCTCGGGTTGGCGATCGTGGCCTCGCTGGTGGAGGCGCACGGCGGGTCGATTGCGATTGCCAGCAAGGCGGGTCAAGGCACGACCTTCACCGTGAAGGTGCCCATCGATGGTCCCGCCGC
>CAZNQC010000122.1:0-11461 GCA_964574825.1 uncultured Sphaerobacteraceae bacterium
AAGCGGAAGCCCTTGCGCCAGTCGTACTTCTGCACGGCGCGCATCAGGCCGATGTTGCCCTCCTGGATCAGGTCGAGCAGGGTTAGGCCGCGGTTGACGTAACGCTTGGCGATCGAGACGACGAGGCGCAGGTTGGCCCGCACGAACTGCTGGACGGCCTGCAGATCGCCGTTCTCCACCCGCTTGGCAAGATCAATTTCCTGGGCGTGGGTGAGGAGTGGGGTTTCGGCGATTTCGCGGAGGTAGAGCCGGACCGGGTCGTTGATGAAATTGGGGTCCAGCCGCTGCAGGACATCGAGGTCTCGTTCGAGATCGACCTCTGGTTCGACGGCATCGGCCATCTGGGTCTGAATCTCTTCGGGGATCTCGACCTTGTCGTCGGAGTTATCGCTAACCAGCTTGTTGAGACTTTCAACGTCGAAAGTGCCCATCGGGTCAGTCATTGCGTGAAATACTCCTTGCGGTAAATGGCGCACGCAGGCGCAACAAAACCGTGGGTGGCACCCGTAAACAGGCACGGGTGTGCCAGGTCAGGAACAAAGGTCCGCCAACGCTTCAGCGGGTCAGTGGTGATAACCTCGAATGGCGTTGTGCGGGGACGTGAATTGCGAAATGGATTCCAGTCAAAACGGGCCCGGGGCTGCCTCGCAAAATGCGCGCGATCCCTCTCAATGCGGCCACCAGAAGACTTCTCTACTTCAATTGTATCAGTGGATTCAAAGTTTGTGAAGTACCTAACAATTAAATCCGCAACGCAGGGCAGGGGAGAGGCACAGAGATTGGCCGATGCAGCATGCAGCCTGCGAGTGGTGATGTCGATAGTGGCGGGGATCGAGATCCACATGGGGCTCCCTTCCGCTGGAGAAAAGGCAACGGGGAGGGTCGAACATGTGGTCGACCCTCCCCGTGCAGGGAGTGGAGGCGGTGAGGATCAGTGCGATCCGCAGCCGCAACCCTGCGCCGTTTCGGCATTCTCACCCGCATCGAACGAGTGGCCACAGGCACAGCCGGCCACCGCATTCGGGTTGCGGACAGTGAATCCACCACCCATCAGGGAGTTCACGTAGTCGATCTCGGCACCCTGGAGGTACATGGCGCTGAAGTTGTCCACCAGCACGCGCACGCCCTGGGTTTCAATGATTTCATCGCCTTCATCGGAATCTTCATCGATGGTCATGCCATACTGCAGACCTGAGCAGCCACCCGGGGCCACGAACACGCGCAGCGCGTGGTCAGGCGTGCCCTGATCGGTGAGGAAACCCTTCAGCTGGTCTACCGCATCGGTCGTCATCGTAATCATTGGTTGCTTCGCCTCCGTCGCAACAGGCAGGAATCTCGGACTTCGTGGCACGGTGGGCGCCACTTCCATAAGATAAGCATAGTGGCTGGCGTTCGTCTGTCAAGCTGGAAACCAGCAAACCCAGCACCCTGGCTGGAACCACACCCGTGTAGCGCGATTCTGCCTGCCATGCAGGAGAGCCAGTCGGCATCGCCTGCATCCATTCCAAGGAGCACGACCAACCTTTGCCCAGACCACGACGCCAGCGTTCACAATCGTCCACCCGTCGGCCTCCCGAATCCGATCGCACCCCAGAAGATGGAGTCTTTGTGCCACCGGCAGGCGCATCGCGTGGAACCGTGATCCGGTCACACGGCCTGTGGCACGAGGTCAAGCCGGCTGCCAGCGAATTGCTCCCGGCCATCATCGCCACCGTGCGGGGCGGCCTGAAGCGGCAGCGGCGGGGAACCGATATCGTGGCGGTTGGCGATCACGTCTGGTATCGCACCTTGCCGGACGACGAAGCCGTGATCGAGGCCGTGGAGCCCAGGACCCGCACGCTCGGCCGGATTGCCCGGCACACGCGCGACGTCGAACAGGTGATTCTGGCCAATCCGGACCAGGTCTTCTTCGTCTTCGCCACCCACCAGCCCGAGCCGCACCTCCGCATGCTCGACCGGTTCATCATCCTCGCCGAACTGCAGGACATCCCCATCCACCTGGTCGTCACGAAAATGGACCTCGACGGAGCGGACGGTTCAGTTCCTGCCCGGGACCTCTTCGGTGAGTATGCCGGCACGTTCCCGTTGCACTTCGTCTCCACGCGCACCGGTGAAGGGATCGAGGACTTGCGGGAAGCGATGGTTGGCAAGATCAGCGCCGTCGCCGGACCGTCCGGGGTCGGCAAGTCGAGCCTGCTGAACGTCCTCGATCCGGATGAAGAGCGGGAAACGAGTACGGTTTCAACCGCCACCGGCAAGGGGCGTCATACGACCGTCGGCGCCCGCTTGCATGCGCTTGGGGGCGATACCTTTGTGGCCGACACGCCGGGGATGCGGGCGCTGGTGATGGCGGCGGTCGATCCGAAGCAACTCGACTGGTGCTATCGGGAGTTCCGGCCGTATCTGGGACAGTGTTTCTATGCCGACTGCACGCACGACCACGAACCGAATTGTGCGGTCCGGGCAGCGGTCGAGGAAGGCGCAATTCCTCCCGGCCGCTACGAGAGCTATCTCACCCTCCGCCGGGGGGATGAGTTGCAGGTTCCCGCCGACACCTGGTAAGCCGGCACATCGTTTGTCACACGTTTCTCGCCCAAGTGGAGCAATTCGTCCCATGCCTCGACGCGACCACGACACCGGACCAAACGGCATCACCGTCGATCAGCTCACCGATCAGGTCTTCCCGATCATCGATGACCTGTTGCAACGGATTGACGGCGACGAGTTCACCACCTCTGCATTTATTGAGTTGATGCAGTCGGTGCCTGGGCCGGCCGAAGCCTACGCATTGGCGTTGACGGCCTGGGGCGAAGGTGAGCGGGAGAGCAAGATGGTGATTCACGGTCAGGTGATTCCGAATGCCCTCCGCCGGTCAACCCGGGTGGAATGGGCCGGCTTCGCCCATGGCGAAACCGACGAGTTCGCCGTTCCCGCCTGGTGGCGCCTGGTCGATTCACCGGAAACTGGCGACTGAGGGCGCACATTGCAGCAAAAAACCGTGACGGCTACACATTATTCCGGGTGCAGCCGGGTACGGTGGTCGGCTAAGCTACGTATGGACAAATGAAACGCGGGGCTTCGGCTGGTTTTCGACCGCCGGGACATCGACGTCCGACGGTGATTCGCCCGCTTGGTAATCAGGAAAGACTTCCATAAACCATGTCTCAGCAGGACCCTAAAAAGCCCCAATTCCCGCTGATGCGTCCGGACCAGGATCGGAACCGGCCAAGCAACGGGAACAATCAGCGCGGTGGCGGCGGGCAGGAGCCTGGCACACCGCAACGTCGTACGCCCCGAATTCCAACCTGGGTCGTCGCTTCGCTCATCCTAGCCCTGATCGGCTGGTACATCTGGGAATTCTTCGGCCCGAGCGACAACGAGACCATCACCGGCGTCACTTACTCGGCCATCACCGAGCAGATCGATGCTGGCAATGTCGAACGCGCCACCCTGGGCGAAACCAACATTTCGGTTGAGCTCCGCGAACCGATTCGCTGGAACTCCGAAACCGACATGGTCGATCCCGAGGCTCCGGCCGACGCTACCAACATTACCGAAACCGACCGCGTCGATGCGACCCTCCCGCAGGGCGTGGAGAACCCAACCCTCCTCGGACAGTTGGAGGAATCGGGCGCAATCATCGAAGGCAAGACCTCCAGTGGGAATCTCTGGGCAAATCTGCTCTTCAGCTTCCTGCCGTTCCTGCTCTTCCTCGGCCTGATCATCTTCATGGCCCGCCAAATGGGGCGCGGCCAGCAGAACGTCTTCGGGTTTGGGCGCAGCAAGGCTCGCCAGAATGATCCCGAACGACCCCAGGTCACCTTTGCCGATGTGGCGGGTGAAGACGAAGCCAAGCAGGAGCTGATGGAAGTCGTCGACTTCCTGCGGAATCCGGCCAAGTACCATGCCCTCGGCGCCCGGTTGCCACGCGGTGTGCTGCTGGTTGGCCCTCCGGGGACAGGCAAGACGCTGACCGCCCGCGCCGTGGCCGGTGAGGCTGGAGTGCCATTCTTCTCGGTCTCCGCCTCCGAGTTCGTCGAAATGTTCGTCGGTGTCGGTGCGAGCCGCGTCCGCGACCTGTTCGACAAGGCCAAGGCGGCAGCCCCGGCCATCATCTTCGTCGACGAAATGGATGCCGTCGGCCGCCAGAGGTTTGCGGGCCTGGGAGGCTCCAACGACGAGCGTGAACAGACCCTCAACCAGTTGCTGGTCGAGATGGACGGCTTCGAGACGAATCAGGAAGTCATCGTCATGGCGGCCACCAACCGCCCCGATGTGCTTGACCCCGCGCTGCTGCGCCCGGGCCGCTTCGACCGCCAGGTCACTGTTGGTCTGCCGGACAAGCGAGGCCGCGTTGCCATTCTCGGGATCCACACGCGTGGTTTGCCGATCAACTCTTCGATCGATCTCGAGCACATCGCCAAGTCGACCACCGGGTTCTCCGGTGCCGATCTCTCCAACCTCGTCAACGAAGCGGCCCTCACCGCCGCCCGGCGCAACCGCAAGGAAATCCTCCAGGCCGACTTCGATGAGGCGCTGGACAAGATCCTGCTTGGTGTTGCCCGCAACGGCCTGATGAACGAGCGCGAGAAGGAAGTTGTGGCCTACCACGAAGCGGGACACGCCATCGTGGCCCACTTCACCCCCGGCTCCGATCCGCTCCGCAAGGTCAGTGTCGTGCCGCGTGGTCGCGCGCTTGGTGTCACGGTCCAGATGCCGGACGAGGATCGCTACAACTACAGTCGCACCTACCTGCTCGGCCGACTGGCTGGCATGCTTGGTGGCCGCGCTGCCGAAATGGTGGTTTACGGTGAAATCACCACCGGCGCCGAGAACGACCTCAAGCAGGCCACGAGTCTGGCCCGTCGCATGGTTGGTCTGTGGGGCATGAGCGAGGACGTTGGTCCGATCTATCTCGGCACCGGCGAGGAGCATGTCTTCCTCGGTCGCGAGATCACGCAGGACAAGTCGTTCTCCGATGCCACCTCCGAACGACTCGATGCTGCCGTTCGCGAGATGGTGGAGAATGCCCTCCGCCAGGCCCTTGAAATCAACCGCCTGCACCGCGACAAGCTCGATGGGCTGGTCAAGGCGCTGATGGAGCGCGAGACGCTCGATGCGCCGGAGGTCTTCGAAATCTTCGGCGAACCTCCCGTGGCGGAGGACCCGGAAGCGGGTATGGTGTTTCACCCCGCCGGCGAAGAAGGCATCGTGGTGGAATCGGTTACGCCGGCCGACGGCTCGATAACCAGCTAGTACCATCGTTCCGGTCAATCACTCCAACGCCCTCCGGTCGCAAGGCCGGAGGGCGTTGGCATTTCGCTCGGTCGAAACAGAACGTTGATCTTTTGCGGGCGGCGACCGGGCGCGAATCTGCGATCATTCCTCCAGAGATACGGACGGGCGGGGTCGTGGCGCGAGGTTGTGCCGACCCATCCCGCCGGTTGATTTGTACAGAGATTCCCGGGTCAGGCCAGCAGCCTGGCACTCGATTCGACTGGAGGTTCGTGCCCGTGTCCATCATCGCTGCCGGATCCGCAGGTGACGCTCCTTCGGGCGAGCTCGTGCCCCTGACGCCGGAGCTCTACATCAACCGCGAACTCAGCTGGCTCGAGTTCAACCGGCGAGTACTCGAAGAGGCCGCCGAGCCTGCTACGCCCCTGTTGGAGCGACTGAAATTCATCGCCATCTTCACCTCCAACATCGACGAGTTCTACATGATCCGCGTTGCCGGGGTGAAGCGGAAAATCGTGGCGGGCATCTCGGAGGTCGGCGTCGATGGCCGCACCCCGCGCCAGTTGCACGCCACGATCCAGCAGACCAGCCAGCAGATGTTCGCCGAGCAGGCCCGGCTGCTGGAAGCGGAGCTGATTCCGGAACTGGCCGCTGCCGGCGTCAATCTCGTTCACTGGGGCAAGCTGTCCACAGCGGAACAGGCTCGGATGACGACGATCTTCGACCGGGAGATCTATCCGGTGCTCACGCCCCAGGCAGTCGATCGGGGGCGGCGCTTTCCCCATGTGTCCAATGACAGCCTGAACCTGATCGTGGTGCTGCGCAGTCGTGGCGGGTCCCGGTTTGCCCGGGTCAAGATTCCGGCCCTGCTCCCGCGCCTCGTGCCGATTACGACCGACGAGATCGCATCCTCCGGCACGGTCCTCTCCGGCGACGATGCCTGGCTGGCGGACGGACCCATGCGGCTGGTTTGGCTGGAAGACATCATCGCCGCCCATCTCGACCGGCTCTTTCCCGGCAGCCAGGTGCTTGCGTCCTACCCCTTCCACTTGCTGCGTGACTCGGATGTGGAACCGGACGAGGACGAAGACGATCCGGCCAGCATGCTCGAGATCATGCGCGAAACCCTTGCCCAGCGTCCCTTCGGCACCGTCGTTCGCCTCGACGTCGACTCCTCGATGCCCGAAGCAGTGCTGGACTGGTTGCTGACCCAGATTCATGCCACCCGGCACGATCTCTGTGTCGTCGACGGCCCACTCTGCCTTGACAACCTGTTCGATGTGATGCGGATCGACCGGCCCGACCTGAAGGATCCGCCTCTCGTCCAGGCACCAATGTTCGGGCCCGGGCAACGCATGGAGCGCGATCCCGAGACCGGTGAACCCGACATCTTTGCCACCATTCGGGCGCGGGACATCTTCCTGCACCTGCCGTACCAGACCTTTGGCGCGGTGGTTGATTTCGTTCAGGCTGCCGCCAGCGATAGCAATGTTGTCGCCATCAAGCAGACCTTGTACCGGCTGGGCAAGAACTCACCGCTGATCCCGGCCCTGACAAGCGCCCGTGACGATGACACGCAGGTGGCGGTTCTGGTCGAGCTGAAAGCGCGGTTCGACGAGGAGAACAACATCTCCTGGGCCCAGACCCTCGAAGACGCCGGTGTGCATGTGGCGTACGGGTTGCCCGGCCTGAAGACCCACTGCAAGCTCACCCTGGTGGTGCGCCGGGAACACGATGGTCTGCGCCGGTACGTCCATGTCGCCACCGGCAACTACAACGCCAACACGGCGAAAATCTACGAGGATGTCGCCCTCTTCACGGCCCGGGAGGACATTGCCTCAGAGGTGAGCCAGCTGTTCAACGTCCTGACCGGGTTCGCGCCCAGGGTCGAGTATCGAACGCTCTGGGTTGCCCCCACCGAAATCCGGCAGCGGGCGATTGACGCGATTCTGGCCGAACTCGAAGCCCATCGTGCGCATGGCAACGGCCACATCATCCTGAAGATGAACTCGCTGGTGGACAAGGAGACGATTCGGGCGCTCTACTCCGCCGCCCAGGGGGGAGTGAAGATCGACCTGATTATCCGCGGTATTTGCTGCCTGCGGCCCGGTGTGCCGGGCGTCAGCGAGTCGATCAATGTGATCAGCATCGTCGGTCGCTTCCTCGAGCACAGCCGGATCTTCTACTTCCGCAATGCCGGTGATCCCCTGGTCTACATTGGCAGCGCCGATTTCATGGAGCGCAACTTCGACCGCCGGGTGGAAGTGATTGCCCCAATCGAGTCGCCCGAACTGCGGGAGCACGTGGTCGATGTCGTGCTGGATGCTTACCTGCGCGACACCGTGAATGCCCGCCGCCTCGAACCGGATGGAACCTACGTTCCGATCGTTCCCGCCGTGGGCGAGGCTCCGTTTGACGTGCAGGTGTACTTCCAGGAGCTCTATCGCCAGGGCTCTCCCACGGGAGACAACGGGCTGTAAGCGGGACCGATGCCTGATCCCATCCGGACTGGCTTCCCCACTTCCGCATTGCCGGGTATAGTGTCGCCGTCTTGAACATCCCGTTGATTGCCACCGTGTCCAGCGTGGACCCGTGGCTTCAGGAGAGCTACACCATGATCTTCAACAGTCCGGACCGAATTGCCGCGCTTACGCCACAGAACCCGTTCGATCGTCTCGACGATGGCCGCCCGGCCATTCCCGATGACCTGCTCGAGCGATTGAAGCTGGTCACGCCGGACGAAGCCTGGGGTGTGCTGGAACGCGGCAACAACTATCACTTCCAGTTCGAGGGCGACTGGAACGTGCACCTCCATCCGGACGTGACCCTTGTCGGTCGGGTGGTCACGGCCTCGTACGTGCCGCTGCGCCCGGACCTCAACGATGTCGTTCAGTCGATCGGTGCCGAGGAAGGGCGCTCGGGCGGCCAGAACACCTGGATCATCGACCAGCTGGGGCCTGGTGACGTGCTTGTGGTCGATCTCTTCGGCAAGGTTGAAGACGGCACCTTCATTGGCGATAACCTCGCCACGGCGACTCGTGCCCGCACCGGCACCGGCATCATCATCGATGGCGGCATCCGCGACTCGATCCGGATCGAGGAAATGACGGACTTCCCGGTCTACTGCCGGGGTATCCATCCCAGCGCCATCTACGAAGTCACCCTGCGTGAGGTGAACGGTCCGATCCGGATTGGCAACACCACCGTGATGCCGGGCGATGCCGTGCTGGGGACACCGGCGGGTGTCACCTTCATTCCGCCACATCTGCTGCAGACCGTTGTCGAGCGGTCCGAAGACACGCGCCAGCGCGACGTGTTCGGCAAGCTGCGCCTGGCCGAGGGCAAGTACACCTCGGGCGATATCGATGTTTCGACCTGGCAGGACCACATCGAGGCTGACTACCTGGAATGGGTCAAGACCGCCGACTAGCACACACCGGCGGGGGCGAGTCGCACCTCGGTGCTTTCGCCCCTGCTCCCAGAGGGCATTGCCATGTCAGAACCTGCCGTCAAGCCGCTCATTCCTCCGGCCTGGCCCGCCTTTGGTGGCGACGATGCGATCCGGATTCGGGATGTGCGCGTCATCATGACCGCGCCCGACAACATCCGCACCGTCATCGTGAAGATCGAGACCACCGAACCTGGTCTCTACGGTCTGGGTTGCGCGACGTTCACCCAGCGCCCGCTGGTCGTGCAGACTGCTGTCGAGGAGTATCTTCGGCCGTTCCTCATCGGCCGTTCCGTCCACGACATCGAGGACATCTGGCAGGCCATGTTCGTCAGTTCCTACTGGCGCAGCGGTCCGGTGCTCAACAATGCGATGAGCGGCGTCGACATGGCGCTGTGGGACATCAAGGGCAAGATCGCCAACCTGCCGGTTTACCAGTTACTGGGCGGCAAGGTGCGAGAGGCGGCCAATGTCTACGTGCACGCTTCCGGTGCCGACTTCGACGAAGTGGAAGACAACATTCGGGCCCTGCAGTCGCGAGGATTCCGCTATATTCGTGCCCAGGTGGCCGTGCCTGGAAGTTCCACCTATGGTGCCCGGCCCGGTGCGGACAAGAAGGACGGCCAGAAGTACGCCATACATCTTGAATTGAGCGATGCTCGCTGGGATCCCGCTGCCTACGTGCGGATCGTGCCGAAGCTGTTCGACCATCTGCGCGCCAACCTTGGCCATGAAGTCGAGTTGCTGCACGACGTCCACGAGCGCGTGCATCCCCTCGCCGCCATCCAGCTGGCCAAGGATCTGGAACAGTTCAAGCTCTTCTTCTACGAAGATCCGTTTGCGCCGGAAGACAACGGATACTTCCCGTTGCTCCGCCAACACTCGATCATCCCGATTGCGATGGGTGAGCTCTACGTCAATCAGGCCGAGTACGTGAACCTGATCAAGGATCGCCTGATCGACTTCATTCGCGTGCACATTTCGGACATTGGCGGGCTCTCTCCGGCTCGCAAGCTGGCTGCCTATTGCGAGTTCTTCAACGTTCGCACGGCCTGGCATGGTCCGGGCGATGCATCGCCGGTGGCTCACGCCGCCAACCTGGCGCTCGACCTCTCCTCGTCGAACTTTGGCATCCAGGAAGCCTCGCTTTGGGGCGAACGAACCCTGGAGGTGTTCCCGGGCACGCCCGAGATTCGTGACGGCGCCCTATGGTCGAACGACCAGCCTGGTCTGGGGATCGATATCAACGAGGAACTCGCCGCGAAGTATCCGTTCCCTGAGCACCCGATCAACGGTGCCTGGCCGGACATTCGCCTGCGCGACGGGGAAATCGTGCGCCCGTAGGTGTGATTCTGTCGTGCGTCACGCCCTGGTTGCCGTCACCGGTGGCCAGGGCGCTGCCATTCGTCGCCATTCCCGGAGGATTCCTGTGACCGTTCCCAGCACCGATGCCGACCTGTGCCTGCTGCCCGCGACCGAGCAACGGAAACTGCTGCTTCAGCGAGAGCTCTCTGCTGTCGAACTGCTCGAAGCCGGTCTGCGTCAGATCGAGCGGGTCAATCCTGCCGTCAACGCCATCGTCACGCTGGATCCGGAAGGCGCTCGCCAGCAGGCCACCGCGGCCGATCAGGTGCTGGCACGTGGTGAACCGGTGGGCACCCTGCACGGGCTGCCGGTGGCACACAAGGACCTCGTGGCGACCAAGGGCATGCGCACGACCATGGGCAGCCCGCTGACGGCAGACTGGGTGCCCGATCACGACGCGGCGATCGTGACGCGGATGCGTGAGGCGGGCGCGATCCGGGTGGGCAAGACGAACGTCCCGGCGAATGGGGCTGGCTCGCATACGTTCAACCCGGTCTTCGGCGCGACCCACAATCCGTGGGACCTGTCACGCACGGCTGGTGGCTCCTCCGGTGGAGCAGGGGCGGCGTTGGTCACCGGCATGGTCAGCGTGGCCGACGGCAGCGACCTGGGCGGTTCGTTGCGGAACCCAGGATCGTTCAACAGTGTTGTTGGCTTCCGGTCGAGCATCGGCAGCGTCTCTCGCGCACCGGTTGCCACCGGCTGGATCGGCCAGTCGGTCCTTGGCGCGATGGGACGGACCGTGCGCGACATGGCGTTGCTGCATTCGGTGCTGGTTGGCTTCGATCCGGAAGACCCGAACTCGCTGCCGCTCGATGGCGCACCGTTCCTCGCCATTGCCGAGACAGATGCTTCATCCGATCAGACCGGCGTGCGGATTGGCTGGTCGGAGGATCTTGGTGGATTGCCGATCGACTCGGCCGTTCGCGCTGTCCTGACTGGCGAGGGACTACCAGCCCTGGAACGCATCGGTGCAAGCGTGCGGCCCTTCGATCTCGACTTTGCGGGCGCAGAATCGAGCTTCCGGGTGTTGCGCGCCTGGGGCATGGTCGCCAGCCACGGCGACACCTATCGGAATCACCGCGACCAATTGAGCCGCAATGTGATCGACAATGTCGAAATGGGCCTCGACCTGACGGCGGCGGACATCCACCAGGCGTTCACCGATCGAACGACCGTGGCTACGCGGTTCGCTCGTTACTTTGACGATGTGGATGTGCTGGCGATGCCGACCGTGCAGCTGCCGCCCTTCCCGGTGGAGTGGAACCATCCGGAGGTAGTTGCCGGAGTCGAGCAGGAGGACTATCTCGGCTGGATGCGGTCCTGCTGGTACGTCACGGTCACGGGGCTTCCGGCCATTTCTGTCCCGTGTGGATTCACGCCGGAGGGATTGCCGGTAGGGATCCAGTTCGT
>CAZNQC010000123.1:0-11431 GCA_964574825.1 uncultured Sphaerobacteraceae bacterium
GGGTCAATTCCAGCGAACTAAATCTGAGGTAGTCGGCTCCAGTCTGTGGTGGTGACCGTCCGATCTGCGTATCCCAGTGCGAGATCGGCTCCTGTCACCACACCTTCGTTCATTGGTGGCGCTGCTTCCGTAGACGTTCCTGGTTGGTGATCCATGGATGGCGACTCAACGTGAAGAGCCAGGTCGGCAGGAAAAGGTGAACCATATGCGCGCACTTCGACACGCCATGCTGGGAATGGGTCTCCTCGCCATCATGACGTTCGGCATGCCGGTCGCCGCGCAGGGCGACTTGCCTGTGGAGATCGTGCCGCCCGGCGAAGAATATGGCGGTGCCACCGCTGCCGAATGGGAGGCTCGGTGGTGGCAGTGGGCGATCAGCATCCCCATGGATGTCAATCCCAACTTTGATCCCACGGGCGACACGTGTGGCATCGGGCAGTTTGGCCCGGTGTTCCTGCTCCCAGCCATCTTCAGCGAGTCCCCGGAAGCGACCGCATTCCGTTGCGTGGTTCCCGAAGGCGCGGGAATCTACGTCGGTGTTGGAGGTGTCGGTTGTTCCAGTGTGGAGCCCCCACCGTACTTCGGTGCCAATGAGGATGAGCTTGCGGCGTGTGCCACTGGTGAGGCGAATGCCCTGATCAGCTCCGAGATCACCGTCAATGGCGTGGCGGTCGACGATCCGATGCAATATCGGCATGTGTCGCCGCTCTACACGCTCAACTTCGGCCCCGGCAATTTCTATGAACTCGAACCAGTGATTGGGTTGGCGGTTACCGACGCCCTGGGATTCGTGATCGCCCCGCCCGCGCCTGGTGACTACGAAATCGTCATCACCAACCAGTGGGAGGGGATGGATGAGCCCTATGTCACCACCTATACCATCGTCGTGACCCCGGCGACCGTAATCGAGCCGGACGCATCGCCTGTGGCATCGCCGGTCGTGTAGATCGCAGCAGACCGGACGTTCTCATCTCCCGGGAATGGCGATGGCGGGAGTCACCCAGGTTCCGCCTCTGGGTGCTCCCGCCATTGCCCTATCATTGTCGGTGCACCTATTGGTCAAATTCCGGCACCATTGGGTCGGGATTGGGGCACCATCGTGCCTTCCCACGCAAGGATTGCGGCGCACGGGGGCAATCACACGGAGCAGGACGCCATGTCGATGGATCGTCAACGAGTCGCCAGCGGCTCACCCTACGAAAATGAGGTCGGCTTCAGCCGGGCCGTTCGGGTGGGAAACCGGGTCCTGGTCGCGGGCACGGCCCCGATCTGGCCGGACGGATCGTGCGATCCAGATGTGGGCGCCCAGGCCCGCCGCTGCCTGGAAATCATCGTCGCCGCCCTGGCCGAAGCCGGCGCTGCGCCAGACGACGTGGTCCGCACCCGCACCTACCTGCTGGACGCCAACGACTGGCTGGAAGTCGGCCGGGCCCACGGTCACGTCTTCGGCACCGCCATGCCTGCTTCCACCATGATTGTCGTGGCTGGCCTGCTCGACCCACGCTGGCGGGTGGAAATCGAAGCCGAGGCGATTATTGGTGACGAGCCATAGCCGTCCGTCCCACCCAACCCAAACTCTTGCCACTGCCGGCGGGAGTGGATCCGGCCGCTAGTGTGCCGCCGCGTAGAAGCGCAGCGCCTGGCGGAAATGTTCTTTCGCCTCATCCAAGCGGTGATGGGCGGTGGCGATATCGATCCGCAGCGTGGTGGCCCGCTGGGTGATGACCGAGTTGCCAAGGGTGGGGTTGAACCACAGCGGGAAGGTGTCACTGGCCCGCATGGCCTGCAGTCGCTCCGTCATGGCCGCGATCTGGCTGTCCAGTCGCGCGCACTCGCGTCGCGCCCAGATCACCCGCTCCGCCCACGACTGCAGGGCACGCCAGCCCAGGGTTGAGCCACGATCGCGTTCCAGCGCGCGCAAGCCCTCCAGGTCCTGCGCGTGCCAGGCGGCATTGATCTGCAGCATCAACTGCTCGCGACGGTTCCGGTCATCGTCATCTTCGGCCAGGTCGGGATGACAGAGTCGGGCCAGCGACAGGTAGAGCCGCCGGAGTTCCTTCCGGTCATCCTCCGGGAGCGTGGGCTTGCGGTTGCCGCGCATCCGCTCGAGCAGTTCTTCCTCCTCACGACTGTTCCACGCAGTGCCTTCGAAGAACTGCCAGGCGCGTTCCCGCTCACGGCGTTCCTCGTCCTCTTCCGCGGCGAACCATGACGCCGGGATCTCGATGCCGAACATCTCCCCAATCTCGTTGAGTTCATCCCGGCTGAAGAGATCCCCCAGGATGCCGTCGGGATCAGCTGCCAGCCGGGCATGGATGCGGCCCGTGCGGTGCTCGATCGTTTCGATCGTCACTTCCAGATCGCGCAACTCGCGTTGCAGCGTTCCCACTCGCGCCCGGTATTCCCAGTCGAACTTGTCGAGGGCGGTGGTCAGCGGGGCCAGTTCGGCTTCGAGTTGGCCCAGATGAATCCGGCGCAACCGGATTTCCGCCTCCAGCCCGGCAAAGGCGTCTTCGTCGGGCGAAGGCAGGCAAACGAGCGCGCGGATGTGCTGGGTTCGGGATGGAGAGGATGCCTCACTGGGCGACACGGTGCTCATTCTGACGATTGTAGTCGCAGCCCGCCGGTGCTGAAACCCGCCGCAGAGGGGGTTGAAGTTTTGCCTGCTCGCTGCTGATTTCGAGCACTCAATCCAGCCCAAACCTGTACGTACGAGCAATTTCGACCCAATGTGGCGAGATTTCGGCCCTTCGATGCGTTCGATAGGGTGAGAGCCCCTGATGAGGTCGCCGCCATTCGCCCGGCAGCATCATTCGAGATCACCCACATGGAGGGGGCTCGGCTCGGCGCAGGAGGAAATGTCGTGCACTCGTCTCTGCTCTCTCCTCGTTCCTCTGTACTCATTCTCCCCGGTGGGGCAATTGGGATAATTCCGGGGTTAATCCAGTCCAGAAACCCCATGAAATCAACGGAATCGGCTTTTCCCCGATTCTCCCCGGCGATTTCACGTTTTTTTCGCCACAGACACGATCGTGGCTCCCGCACGGGGTTTTTCTGTCGGAAACACGGGAGACTCCGTCAGGGTGGAGAAAGCAAGCGGCCCGGAGGTTTTGGGGTGAGCCATCGCCTGATGTCCAGCCCGCGACAGGGTCTCCTTTGGGATCAGCGCAGCCTCTCTGAATGGAGCGAAGTCTCTGCCAGTCTGGCCCCTTCATGTCCAGGTTGCCTGAATCCGGGCTGGGAGGATTGATCGCGGCCAGATTGTTATGCTACCGTGTACGTACAGTGTCAACAGGACACGATGGGGGTGGGCTGGGACGCCTCCCCGCTGGGGCCAGGGGATGGGTTGACGAGTCGAGCGATACACCATATGATGTGCATCGCAGCGGTTATCAGCACTACATCTTGTATGTGGTTATGTCCGCTCGTGACTTCAGGTCAATCCATTCCCGGGATGTACGCGAGGCTGGCCCACCATGTGGGGATCAGCCTCGCACCCGCGTCGGAGGAATGGTGACCGATTGGCACAACAGGCTTAACGATCGCCGGACGACAGGTCTGGCGTGGCAGTGGCGGGAGTTGCTGGCGGATGAGATTGTCTCCGCTGGCTCCATAGTTGGAGAGTTGGGGCCGTAATGGTACTCGAGGAGCAAGGCATCAACATCAATGCGGGCGGTGAGCATTCGACGGAACTGCAGGCGGTGCGCAAGCGTGACGGCCGCTCCGTCCCGTTCGATCGGGGACGCATCGCCCATGCGATCGAAATGGCCTACCGCGCCGAAATTGGCGTGCCGTATCCGGATCCAATTTCCGCCCAGGTTGCCAATCGCATCGGCGACGTGACCGCCGCCGTGGTTCGCTCTCTGCCGAACGCAGGCGAAGGTGCCACCGTCGAGGAGATTCAGGATGAGGTCGAGCGGCAGCTGATGGCGGCCGGGGCCTATGCCGTCGCCCGCCGCTACATCCTCTACCGTGAAGCTCGCGCCCGCGCGCGCGACGAAGAGCAGCTTCGTCTCCGCGATCACGATGGCCAGGAAATGCTGGTCAATCGGGCCGTCCTCCGCAACTGGATTCAGGACGCCGCGCTGGAACTTGGCGACATCACCGTCAGGGACATCGAAGAGGATGTGCTGACGTCGGTTCGCAACGGCATGGCCCTCACCGAACTTGATCGGGCCATCGTGCTGGCCGGTCGCTCCCGCATCGAGCAGCGGCCCATCTACTCCTCGTTTGCCGCCCGCGCACTCTTGCGGTCCATCTACTCCGAGGTCGTCAAGCGCCGCGTCGCCGTGGCCGATGCCAACGAGTTCTATGCCCAGGCGTTCGTTGATAGCATCCATGAAGGTGCAGCCCACGAACTCTATACGCCCGACCTGCTGAGCTTCGACCTCGGGCGCCTCGGTGCCGAACTCGTGCCGGCCCGCGACCTGCAGTTCCGTTACCTCGGCCTGCAAACCCTCTACGATCGCTACCTGGTCCACAACAAGGGGCGCCGCATCGAACTGCCGCAGGCGTTCTGGATGCGCGTCGCGATGGGACTCGCCCTGGCCGAAAAGCCCGAAGCGCGGGATGATCGGGCCATCGAGTTCTACACCGCCCTCTCCACCTTCGTGGTCTGCTCCTCCAGCCCCACGCTCTTCAACGCCGGCACCATGCACCCGCAGCTTTCCTCGTGCTACCTCACGACGGTGCAGGACGATCTCGACCACATCTTCAAGAGCGTGCGTGACAACGCGCTGCTCTCGAAGTGGAGTGGTGGCCTTGGCAACGACTGGACCAACGTCCGCGCCCTCGGGTCCCGCATCAAGGGCACCAACGGTGAAAGCCAGGGCGTCATCCCGTTCCTCAAGGTCGTCAACGACGCCGCGGTGGCGGTCAACCAGGGCGGCAAGCGCAAGGGTGCTGTCTGCACCTACCTCGAGATCTGGCACCAGGACTTCGATGAATTCCTCGACCTGCGCAAGAACACCGGTGACGATCGCCGCCGGGCCCACGACATGAACACCGCCGCCTGGATCCCCGACCTCTTCATGGAGCGCGTGGAGCAGGAAGGCAACTGGACCATGTTCAGCCCGAGCGACGCGCCGGAGCTGCACGATCTCTACGGCCAGGCCTTCCGCCGCAAGTACGAGGACTACGAGCGCCTCGCCGCCAGTGGCGCCATCGTCAACACCCGCACCGTCAAGGCCGTCGATCTCTGGCGCAAGCTCCTCGGCTCGCTCTTTGAAACCGGCCACCCGTGGGTGACCTTCAAGGATCCGTCCAACATCCGCTCACCGCAGGATCACGCCGGCGTCGTCCATTCCTCGAACCTCTGCACCGAAATCCTGCTCAACACCAGCGAGGACGAGGTAGCGGTCTGCAACCTCGCCTCGATCAACCTCCCGGCCCACATGGTCGATGGCCAGATCGACGGCGAACTGCTCGGTCGCACCATCCAGACGGCCGTCCGCATGCTGGACAACGTCATCGACATCAACTACTACCCGATTCCGGAAGCGGCCAACTCCAACCAGAAGCACCGTCCAGTCGGTCTCGGCCTGATGGGCTTCCAGGACGCCCTCTGGCACCTCGGCGTCTCCTACGCGTCGGAAGAGGCCATGGTCTTTGCCGATCGCTCGATGGAGTTGATCTCCTGGCACACCATCTACGCCTCGTCGCAACTGGCGGCCGAGCGCGGTGCCTACCCATCGTTCAAGGGGTCCAAGTGGGATCGCGGCCTGCTGCCGATCGACACGCTGGATCTCCTCGCCCAGGAGCGCGGCCAGCAGGTCGATGTCGATCGCAGCGTCTCCCTCGACTGGGAGCCGGTCCGCGAATCGATTCGCCAGCACGGCATGCGCAACAGCAACACGATGGCGATCGCCCCGACCGCGACCATCTCCAACATTCAGGGGGTGACGCAGTCGATCGAGCCGATGTTCACCAACCTCTTCGTCAAGAGCAATCTCTCCGGTGAGTTCACCATCGTCAACGAGTCGCTGGTGGCCGAGCTGGAAGCAGCCGGACTCTGGAACCAGGACCTGCTTGACGAGATCAAGTACTGGGACGGGTCGATCGCCGCGATCGAGAGCATCCCGTTCGAGATTCGCCTGCGCTACCCAACGGCCTTCGAAGTCGAGCCGGAATGGCTGATTGAAGCTGCCTCGCGCCGCCAGAAGTGGATCGATCAGGGGCAGTCGCTCAATCTCTACATCGGCGAACCGAGCGGCAAGAAGCTCAACGACATGTACATGCTGGCCTGGAAGAAGGGTCTCAAGACGACCTACTATCTGCGCTCACGTGGAGCCACCCAGACCGAGAAGTCGACGCTCGATGTCAACCGCTTTGGCATTCAGCCGCGCTGGATGAAGTCGTCGAGCGCCTCCAGCAACGTGGTGATCGATCGGGCCACCGCGCCGGGCTTCACTGCTGGCACCAACCTGACCCCGACCTCGCCCAGCGCAGTTCAACCACAGGCGGTCACCCCGCTGGTTCCGCAGGCGAATCCGCTCACGCCCAGGGCAGCAGCGACAACCCCTGTAACCGTGACGCCGCCAACCCGGCTGGCCAGTGACACTCCGGCCGCCGCTCCGGCACCGGCCGCTGCACTAGAACCAGTCCAGCCGGTTGTGCCGCTGATCCAGCCGATCATTCCGCCGGTGGCCGAGCTGCGGATGCGCACCTCCCACGACCTGCCGGTTGAAGAGGAGTTCGGCTGCGAAGCCTGCCAATAACGAACGATTTCCGTAGGGGCCGACTCCATGTCGGCCCTGTATTCCCCGAAAGGGAATCACCATGACCGAAGCTCCCCAACAAATCCTCGGCATCGAAACCGCTCCCCGCGCCGCTGTCGCCTCGGCGGACTCCAAGCGCCTGATCAACTGCGCCGCCGTCGACGTCAACCAGCTCATGCCGCTCAAGTACCACTGGGCCTGGGAGCACTACCTCAACGGCTGTGCCAACCACTGGATGCCGAGCGAAGTCCCGATGGGCGCCGACATCGCCCTCTGGCGCTCGAACAACCTGAATGAGGAAGAGCGCCGGGTCATCATGCGCAACCTCGGCTTCTTCGCCACGGCCGAGAGCCTGGTCGCCAACAACCTGACGCTGGCGATCTTCCGCCATGTCACCAATGCCGAGTGCCGTCAGTACCTGCTGCGCCAGGCGTTCGAGGAAGCGATCCACACGCACACTTTCCACTACATCGTCGAAAGCCTCGATCTCGACGAGCGGGAAGTCTTCGGCATGTACCACGACATCCCGGCCATTTCGGCCAAGGATGAGATGGAGATGCAGCTGACCGCCGACCTGCTCGACCCGAACTTCACCACCGAGACATTCGAGGGCGCCCAGAAGTTCCTCGAGAACCTCGTCGGCTATTACGTCATCATGGAAGGCATCTTCTTCTACGCCGGGTTCGCGATGGTGCTTTCGTTCCACCGCCAGAACCGGATGAAGGGGATCGGCGAGCAATTCCAGTACATCCTGCGCGACGAGACCATCCATCTCAACTTCGGCGTCGACCTGATCAATGGGATCAAGGCCGAGAACCCGGAGCTGTGGACGCCGGAATTCCAGGACCGCCTGGTCGAGAAGATTCGCCACGCCGTCACGTTGGAAGAGGCCTACGCCCGCGACTGCCTCCCGAACGGTGTCCTCGGCCTCAACTCGGAACTCTTCGAGGAGTACGTCCGCTACATCGCCGACCGCCGCCTCGAGCGCATTGGTCTGCCGCGTCAGTACATGGCGAAGAACCCCTTCCCCTGGATGAGCGAGACCATTGACCTCGGCAAGGAGAAGAACTTCTTCGAGAGCCGCGTCACCGACTACCAGAAGGCCGCCACCCTCAGCTGGGATTAGGCATCCAACAAACTGAAACGGCGAGGGCAGCTTCCAGAATTCTGGAAGCTGCCCTCGTCAAATGAAGGTAGCGGGATGTCCACAGCCAAAGAGAACAGGGTGCCCAACATCGGGCACCCTGTTGCCTTTCAGACGCTGCTGGGAAGATCCGGAGCTATCCGGCAAGGATGACTATGCCGGGTAGTATGGAACTTCGACTATGAATTCCGTGGATCCTTCTCCCACCGTGATCTGGATATCTTCAGCCTGTGGCGCGCCGATGCCGGTTTCCCACTCCGTCTGGTGGAGCGTGTAGGTACCGTGTGGCACATCGTCGAACGTCACCCAGCCGTCATCGTTCCGATCGCAACCCTCGTTGCTGAAATTCACGAGCACGTAACAAACATCGACAGCCTGGGTGACGCCATCCGCGTAGATTGTTTGAATCCGAATGTCTTCGCTATCCGCCGGTGAGTCTGACTGTGTGACGGCAGCGAAGGTGGTTGAACCTTCTTCGACCTGGATCCTGAAGTCAGGGACGGTCAAACCATCGCCGAGTTCGGCAGTTTGGTGGACGACATACTCGCCTGGTTCGACATCGGCGAACGTGACCTCTCCATCCTGGTTGCGGTCGCACCCTTCATTGCTGTAGTCGGCGAGCACATAGCACACGTCGACATTGGGTGTTCCGTCCTGGTTGGTCGTCAGGATCGCTATATCCTGTTGGCCACCGCTCGCCGAGACTGGATTGTAGGCACCCAAAAGACTCAGGGCCAGGAAGAAGGCTGCGAGTGACTCGAGTGCGACACGCGTCTTGCGAGACCGGTGATGAAACATCGTGTGTCCTCCAATTCGCTTGGGAGTTTGTCTCCTGCAGCGTCTGAGAGACTGGGCAAGCCGATCGAATTGGTCATGCTTGCCACGGGTGTCCTAACGACCCTGGGACTCGAAAGGTTTCATCGATCGATGGCTATCCGGGCAAGAAAGTCCATCCCACTGCCCCAAATTGGTTAGGCCTGCCTGGCCCGGTTTCGGCAGGCAATCCTCCACCCAGGAGCACCTGCCTCCGCTTGCATAGCCTGGAAATCTGCTGGTCCTCAACCCAATCCATACCGCCGCGGATGAGCTTGGTACACTGAATTTCGTCACCGTCCGACCTGGGCATGAGGGTGCCAGACTGATCGACCCAATCGCGATCGTTCAGGAACCGCCTGCCCATGAATCCCCAGGATCTCCTTCGTACTGCCATCAACCAGACCACAATCGATCTCGCCGCAATCATTCCGGTCGATCGCAGTTCCGCGATCCTGGCCTTGCTCCGTGCCGTCGACCGCCTTCCAGCGCCGACCTCCAATCCCAGGCCAGCTGACCCCTTCACCGGCATCCCGGTTCCAGGCATCGGAGCCAGCCGTGCCCTCCAAATCCTGCTTGAGGCGCCACCGTCATCTTCCGCATCCGCCATGGATCTCGATAGCTGGGCGACGGGCTTCCTCGACCACTGCGGCGATATCGCCCGGGCCGAACTCGTCCTCGCTCATGCCGAAACCGGCTTCATGCGCCTGCTGGTTGACGGTCATGGCCGCCTCGAAGCTCGTATCGTCCAGCGTGCGACCCCGCTTCGGTGGCGGGAACGCGCCGATGACGCCTGGTGGGCCAATTGGTTGGAGGCACACGAACCGTTGCCTGCCGAACCTCCACGTGCCCGTGCATCTGCGCTGATTGCGCGGACTGCCCGCCGTCACGATCTGCCCCTGGAAAGCAACGTCGCCGGAATCGATCTGGGGCTTGCCCGTCGTGTGCTGGCTGAACTGGCGCTGTTTACCGCCGAGTCCGTGACGATGCTGGATCGGTCGCTGCTGGTCACAAGACTGGCTCTCGCCACCTCGGCACCGGAACCTGTCGTGTCCGATCTGCTCGATATCCTGACCCTTGATGACACCAATGCAGCCTGGCACGCCGCCGTTCCGGGCGTGGTCGACCCACCCCTGGTACGCCTGCCGAATGGCAAGTTGGTGGTTTCCCGGCGGGGTGCGACGGTCGATCCGGTCCGGTTCCTGACCCGCGAATTGCGAAGGCGCGATCCCGAGGCGTACCACTCAGCCGCCGCCTATCGTGAGCATGCGTTCCGGTCGGACCTCTACGACCTGTTCTCGCACCGGCGGTTCGTCACCAGTCCAGGCTCCATCGAACTGCGTCGTGAGAAAGGCACCATTCGCACCGACATCGATGCCGCCATCTTCGATCGCAAGAGCGGCACCCTGGCCCTCTTCGAGCTCAAGACGAACGAGCCTTTTGCCCGCTCGACGCCCGAACTTGGTCGCACCCAGGAGAATGTTCGGGCCGCTGCTCGCCAGGTGGCGAACATCCTCGACTGGATCAATCGCCACGGTCCCGACGAGATCCTCAATCGCATCGACCGGCAAACCGCCAAAACGTTCAAGGTTCAGAAGGTTCAGGCCTTCGTGCTTGGCCGACATCTCATCGAAGGCGACGACCGGCGCGCTGTCTGGGCGACCTGGCCGCAACTGCTGCGCGTACTGGATGGAGATGCCATCGAAGACCTCGGCTCAAACCCGATCATGTCCCTTGCCGGACGCCTGCAACGTGACCAACCGCTCGTTTCGCCACGCGACGTGCGGGAACCGGTCATCGTCAATCTCGGTGGTCTGGATCTGGTGGTGCGTCCGCTACGATGACGCGAGGTCGGCCGTCTGCCGCAAGGGTCGGAAGAAGGCGCGAATGCTCTCCGCCATCAGGGCCGGCTGTTCCGCCGAGACGAAATGGCCGCCGGGAATCTCCACCCAGTGCCGGATATCGGTATGCAGCCGCTCCACATACTCGCGCGGCGGGCAGTTGGCCGGATCGTTGGTGGCGAGCACCGCCCCGGTTGGGACCACGATCCGGTCGTCCGGGGTGAGCGGCTCCAGGTCCTCGGCGTAGTAGTGATTGGCGGCGTCGATCGTTTCGGTCAGCCAGTAGATCATGATGTTGGTCAGCAGGTCGTCCTTCGAGAAATGGTCCTCCAGGTTCCCGCTCGGCGGCGAAGTCCAGGCGTACCACTTGTCGAGAATCCAGGCGGCGAGGCCAACCGGCGAGTCGTTGAGACCATAGGCCAGTGCCCGGTGCTTGGTTCCCAACAGATGGGCGTAGGCACCTTCGGCCTGCCGCCACTGCTGGCGTACGGCCATGAACGCCTCTTCCTCACGGCTCAGCGGCGGCGATTCCGGCCCGAGGGTGGGTCCGGGATTGCCCGGGTTTGCCGTGTGGTAGCCGATCACCCGGTCCGGAAAGTCGAAACAGAGATACCCGCAAACACTGGCGCCGATGTCGTAGGCGTGAATGCCGAAGCGGTCGTGTCCGAGTCGGGACATCAACTCCGTGAAGATGCCGCCAACCGCGCGATCCTCGAATCCGATCTGGCCCGGGAGATCGGAGAAGCCATGTCCCGGAATCGATGGCGCGATCACCTCGAACGCATCGGCGGCATCACCACCATGGGCCGCCGGGTCGGTCAGGAGCGAAATGAGGTCCAGGTACTCGATCGGGGTGCTGGGGTAGCCATGGGCGAGCAGCAGCGGCATCGGTGCTGGACCGTTGCCGCGAGCGTGGA
>CAZNQC010000124.1:0-11298 GCA_964574825.1 uncultured Sphaerobacteraceae bacterium
CGCTGGTCACCCGGCGACAGGCTGGCGAATGCCCGCGCGGCCTCGGGGGTCAGGAGATCGCGACATCGGGTATCGGTCGGTGCACCGCGGCGGAAATAGCGCGCTGTTTGGGCCACGCGCAGCCGGAGCCGGTCCCGCATCACAGGCCCAGCGTTACCAGATTGGTCAGCGAGTCACGCACCGGGTTCATGATGCCCCCGATGATCGAGTCGCCATAACCACCACCAAGGAAGAGCAGGAGGAGCAGCACGATGAAGCCATACTGCTCGAGTGGGCGCAGGATCGGGCGCCAGAAATCGGGCAGGATGCCGTTCAGGATCCGGTAGCCATCGAGCGGGAAGACCGGAATCATGTTGAAGGCTGCCAGCAGGATATTCGCCTGGATATAGACCACGATGAACATCCACACGAACTCGTTCACCTGCCAGTTGTTGCGAATGATCAACTGGTAGGGGATGGCCATCAGCAGCGCCTGGGCCACGTTCGACAACGGACCGGCGGCTGCCACCAACGTCATGCCCTGGTGCCGGTGTCGTGCCCACCGACCCCGGAAGTTGCCTGGCTGCACCGGCACCGGCTTGCCCCATCCGATGAAGGGAAAGCCGAGGGAGATCAGCACCATGCCGAAGAACCCCATCGGATCGAAGTGAGCGATCGGGTTCAGCGTGATCCGGCCCAGGTTGCGGGCAGTCTGGTCGCCGAGCTTGCTCGCGGTCCAGGCGTGCATGAACTCGTGGATGGTGATCGCGATGACGAACGATGCCAGGTAGGCGATCACCTGATCGGTTGGGCGCGCGTTGAAGTTCCAGTTCAAGAGAGCATCCTGTGAGCGCGAAACAGCGGCAACGTTGTATCCGCTGAGGATACGCCATTGCCGCTGGTATCTGCCGGGCGTCGTGACCCATGAACGCCTTCGCGCACCGTCCTAGTCGGCTGCGCGGGCTTCACCCTGCTCGGCGGTTTCCGCACCCGATCCTGGATAGAGGTGGCAGGCCACGAAGTGGTCGCTCCCCTGGTTTGCGAAGAAAGGATCGACCTTCTTGCAGACATCCATCACGTACGGACAGCGCGTGTGGAAGTGGCACCCACTCGGCGGATTGATCGGGCTCGGCACGTCACCCGTGAGGATGATGCGCTCGCGTTGGCGCTCGATCACCGGGTCTGGAATTGGCACCGCCGACAGCAGCGCCTTGGTGTACGGATGTAGTGGGTTGTCGTAGAGGTCGTTGCGATCCGCCAATTCCACGATCTTGCCGAGGTACATCACGGCGACGCGATCGGAGATGTGGCGCACCACCGAAAGGTCGTGGGCAATGAACAGGTAGGTCAGGCCGAACTGGTCCTGCAGGTCTTCCAGCAGGTTCACGATCTGGGCCTGAATCGACACGTCGAGCGCCGAGACCGGCTCGTCGCAGACGATGAAGTCCGGGTTGGCGGCGAGGGCCCGGGCGATACCGATGCGCTGCCGCTGGCCGCCGGAGAACTCGTGCGGATAGCGATTGGCGAAGTAGGGGTTGAGACCTACTGTCTGCAGGAGTTCCTGCACGCGCTTGGTGCGCTCACCCTTCGGCACCAGCTTGTGAATCTGCATCGGTTCGGACACGATATTGCCGACCGTCATGCGGGGATTCAGCGAGGCGTACGGATCCTGGAAGATCATCTGCAGGTGGCGGCGCATCTTGCGCATGTCGCCGCTGTCCAGTTTGGTCAGGTCGCGGCCGTTGAAAATGACCTCGCCTTCGGTTGGCTTGTACAGCTGCAGGATGGCGCGGCCAGTCGTGGATTTGCCACACCCAGACTCACCCACCAGGCCGAGCGTTTCACCCCGGTTGACGTGGAACGAAACACCGTCCACGGCCTGCACGGCACCCACCTTGCGTTGGAAGATGATGCCCTGCGTCAGCGGGAAGTGCATTTTCAGGTTTTTCACGTCCAGCAGGGGCTGACCCTCACTCGGGGTGGCCGCGTTGGATGTCGGTTTTTGGTCAACTGCGGTTGACATGCGTCAGGTCCTCCGAGAGTGAGATCAGGCCGTCTGGCTCGGCGAGATACCGAGGTCTGGCGTGTCCGGGTTCTCGCCGCTGGTCGGGTCCGATGGCAGTGGCAGTCCGTGCTCGGCGGCGACGACGTCCTGGTCGTCTTCCTTGTGCACGTCTTCCCAGAACCAGCAGGCCGAGAAGTGACCGGGCTTGACTTCCAGCAGCGGTGGATTCTTCTGTTCGCATTTCTCCTGCGCGTAGTTGCAGCGCGGCACGAACGGGCAGATATCCGGGAGATCGATCAGGTCGGGCGGAAGGCCCCGGATCGGTTCGAGCTTTGACTTGGTCCGGGCGTCGAGCCGTGGAATCGACTTCATGAGGCCCACGGTGTAGGGATGGCGCGGATTCGCGAAGATTTCCTCGGTTGAAGCCGTTTCCACGATGTGACCGGCGTACATCACCTGCACGCGGTCGGCCATGCCGGCCACCACACCCATCGAGTGGGTGATCATGATCACGCCGGCCCCGGTCTCCGTCTGCAGGTTGCGCATCAGGTCGAGAATCTGGGCCTGGATCGTCACGTCAAGCGCGGTCGTCGGCTCGTCCGCGATCAGCAGTTTCGGATTACACGACAGCGCCATCGCGATCATCACGCGCTGGCGCATGCCGCCCGAGAACTGGTGTGGATACTGGTCGACCCGGCTCTCCGGGTTCGGAATACCGACCATACTCAGCAGTTCGATCGCTCGCTGCTTGGCCTGTTCCTTGTTCATGCCCATGTGAAGGATGAGCGACTCACTGATCTGGCGATTGATCGTGAGCACCGGGTTGAGCGATGTCATCGGGTCCTGGAAGATCATCGCGATCTCGTTGCCCCGAATCGACCGCACCTGCTCGTCGGACATCGTCAGCACGTTGCGGCCGTTGAAGATGACCTCACCGTTGACGATCTTGCCCGGCGGGCTGGGGATCAGGCGCATCAACGAGAGGCCCGTGATGCTCTTGCCCGAACCGGACTCACCCACCACACCCAGCGTTTCGCCAGGCATCACGTAGAACGAGACGTCGTCAACCGCTCTCACCACCCCGTCCTGGGTGAAGAACTGCGTCTTGAGATTCTTCACTTCCAGCAGGGGCTGTGTGCCGTTTGTGGCCGTGCCGTTTGCTGGCGCCGTGCTCACCTGCGCTTCTACCGCCATCCTCACTCCTCCGAACCTGGACTGGCCGAGCCTGTCGGGATTGCCGAGCGTTCCATCCGCCGCCGTTGGTGGCAACTGCTCATCTGTCACAGGCTGGTCGCGCTTCCAGGCGGTCGCAGTGCGATCGTTGCCTGCAAGGCTGAGACCTGTTGGACTGCAAGGTACCCGGAACTTCCGGAGGCTCCGCCGACCACCGGCGGGTCGCCCGGATCACCCCGCACGACTGTGTGCGAGTTCGACCGTACCTCTTGCCGGGTCATTGTGACCGATTCGTGCCCCAATCGACAATGCGTCTCATTCCGATAAAATCCATCGGATTTGTGCAAGCCTCACAGGCAACTGCCCCCTTCTGTGTCGTTTTCCGTAGCCTGACGTTGTGGTTGGCACTTGCCAGGCTGACCGATACCGGCTACGCCTTCGCGCCATCGATGAACGCCCGGGCCGCCGTGGCCAGCAGGCCGGGCGAGTTCGGCACGATCATCGAGAACCCACGCTCGATGGCAGTCTTCGCGGAATCCACCGTAAATGCCGTCGTGCCGAGCCGAATGCCCTGCTCCCGAGTGCGAGCCACCACCTCATCCGCGATCTTGGTTACCTCGGGATGTCCTGGCTGGCCCGGGAAGCCCATCGACTGGGCAAGGTCATTCGGGCCAACGAACAGCACATCCAGCCCTGGCACGGCCAGAATCGCATCCAGATTGGCCAATGCGTCGATGTGCTCGAACTGAATCATGTTCAGCACCCGGTCGTTCAGCGGCTGCACCAGGTCCGGCGCCTTCGTGTCCAGCCCCCAGCCAAATGTCCGGCCGCCGGCCAGCCCACGGGTGCCCTGCGGCCAGTATTTCATGGCCTCGATCGCTCGTTTCGCATCGTCGCCGGTGGTCACCTGGGGCACCATGACTCCGCTGACGCCGATGTCCAGCAACTTCAGGATCACCTGCCGGTCGTTCTGCCCCACCCGGGCGAACGCTTCCATGCCCCGCGCTTCCGCCGCCAGCACCATTGGGTAGGCCGATTCGGCGTCGATCGGCCCATGTTCGGTATCGATCAGTGCAAAGTCGAAACCCGCCACCGCCAGGATTTCCACGTCAATCGGCGAGATCGTTGGGATGAAACACCCATAGACAATCTCTCCGGCCGCCAGTTTGTCCTTCACCCGGTTTTGCAGGTTCATACCTCTTAACCCTCCCTTTGGTACGATGTGCCGCGGGTCTCACCTTCCGTGGCGTCCAGTCTGCATGCGGGGCATTGTTCATGAAGAGCGGGGAAGACGCAATCGAGCCTGGCGTGGAGGACGTGTCCGCGGCCGATCGCGACCGGGCGTTCTGGGTAGCGTTTCGACTTGGTGGAGTCACCTCCGCCAGCCGCTGGGTCGATCTCCGCGAGCGGTTTGGTTCGGCCGAGGCCGCCTGGTGTGCGCCGGAGTCGCAACTTCGTGCCGTGCTGGGCAATCGGGAGAAGATGCTGGCTGGCCTCGTTGCCGCCAGAAGCCGCATCGATCCGCTCGAGACGTATGCCCGCCTGGTGGCTTCCGGTGTGGACATGCTCTCGATGTTCGACCCGGCCTATCCTGCACCGCTGGCCGAGATCTCAGCGCCACCACCCGTGCTCTTTCAACGGGGCAGGTTGATCGAAACGGACGAACTCGCGGTCGCCGTGGTTGGCACTCGTGCGCCCAGCGCCTACGGCAAGGACATGGCCCGGGTGATTGCGACAGACCTCGCTCGGGCCGGTGTCACCATCGTTTCGGGCCTGGCCAAAGGCATTGATGGTGTCGCCCATCAGGCTGCGCTCGATGCTGGTGGCCGCACCATCGCTGTGCTGGGAAGTGGCATCCACGACATTTATCCACGCGATCATCGCCTGCTGGCGGCTCGGGTTGCCGCGCAGGGTGCGGTCATTTCCGACTATCCGCCCGATGCAAAACCCGATCGGTGGAACTTTCCCGCCCGCAACCGCATCATCTCCGGGCTCTCCCGCGGGGTACTGGTTGTCGAAGCGCCTGCCCGTAGCGGCGCCCTGATCACCGTTGACTTTGCCGCCGACCAGGGCCGTGACGTGTTTGCCGTCCCTGGACTGGCAACGTCAGGCACCAGCGCTGGCACCAACCAGATGATTCGCGACGGTGCGCGGCTGGTGCGCGATGCCGGGGACATCCTCGAAGACCTGTTGCTCTTCGCCACACCACCGGTTGCTGAACCTGTCGTTCAGCCCTCACTGTTGCTCGATGAGGACGAGCGCCGAATCCTCGGCTTGCTGACGGCCACCCCGCTGCACGTGGATGACGTGGTCGAAGCCGCGGGATTGCCACTCCCACGCGTCTCAGCCATTCTGCTGTCCCTGGAACTCCAGCAACTTGCCACCAACACCGGAGCCCAGCACTACACTCGCCGCTGAACGCCGGAACCGATCCGGGTGGAGTCCGAATGCTCCAGCGACACCGGTGTCTCTTTCTCCAAATTGGCCGAACTGACTTGACAGGGCTTGACAGACCTTTCTACTGTAGATAGGAAAGCAACGGACCGACACTACCGGCCGGGCTGCTTCACCTCTGGGCGAACCCGCAGTGAACCCAACAGGCCTCGCAACGATGGACACGCCATCGCCTTGGTGAAGTGCGCCTCCACCCTCCGAACCGAATCACACAGGGCACCGACAACGATGACGGATACAGCCACGAAGGCACCAACCAAGCGGAAGACCACCGCAAAGAAGACCACCAGCAAGACTGGTGCAGCCAAGAAGCGCGCTGCCGCACCACGCGGCAAGCTGGTGATTGTCGAATCACCGGCCAAGGCGCGTTCCATTGGCCGCTACCTGGGCTCTGGCTACACGGTCAAGGCCTCGATGGGGCACATTCGTGACCTGCCGAAGAGCACCATGGGTGTCGATGTCGATCACGACTTCACGCCCAAGTACCTGATCCCGCGCGACAAGTCCAAAGTCGTCAAGGATCTCAAGGAAAGCGTGCAGGGTGCGCGCGAGATCTATCTCGCCACCGACCCTGACCGTGAGGGCGAGGCCATCGCCTGGCACCTGATCAAGGCGACCGAAGCCGAGGACAAGCCTCTCCATCGGGTCGTTTTCCACGAGATCACCCCTGAGGCGGTGCTCGCGGCCATGGACAACCCGCGCGCGATCGACATGGATCTGGTCGACGCCCAGCAGGCGCGACGCATTCTCGACCGGCTGGTCGGCTACAACATCAGCCCGCTGCTCTGGAAGAAGGTCAAGCGCGGACTCTCCGCCGGCCGCGTCCAGTCAGCCGCCCTCCGCATCGTGGTCGAACGTGAACGCGTCATCGACGCGTTCATTCCGGTCGAATACTGGTCGCTCGATGCCGACCTCGCCAAGATCACTGGTCGGGAGCCGTCCGATCGCGACACCTTCCGAGCCAGCCTGCATCAGGTGCATGGCAAGAAGGCGGAACTCGGTACCGGCCAGGAAGCGCACGCGATTCTCGACGCCCTGCAGGGCGCGTCATGGCGCGTGGCCGATGTCGTCCGCCGCGAAACTCGTCGCCGGCCCCAGGCCCCCTTCATTACCTCCACCCTGCAGCAAGAGGCGTCGCGCAAGCTCGGCTTTGCTGTCCGCCGCACGATGAGCCTGGCCCAGGAGCTATATGAGGGCATCGACCTGGGGGCAGAGGGCACCCAGGGACTCATCACCTACATGCGAACCGACTCCACGAACATCTCGGCCTCGGCCCAGGAGGCTGCCCGCGAGGTGATCGCCCGGCAGTTTGGTGACCGCTTCGTGCCCGAAAAGCCGCCTGTCTATACGAAGAAGAGCAAGGGCGCGCAGGAAGCGCACGAGGCCATTCGGCCGACCTCGCCGCATCGCGACCCCGCATCGGTGAAGAAGCTGCTCTCGGCCCCGCAGTTCCGGCTCTACCAGCTCATCTGGCAGCGGTTCATGGCCTCCCAGATGGCTCCCGCGGTGCTCGACAACACCCGCGTCGATGTTGGAGCCGGCACCAGCGCCGAAGTCGAAGGCGGCAATGCTCCCTACATCTTCCGTGCCACCGGATCGATCGTGACCTTCCAGGGGTGGATGGCTGTCTACCAGCAAGGTCGCGACGAAGGCGACACCGACGAACTCGATCGTGGTGCCCTGCCAGAGGTTGCCGTGGCCGAAGACCTGAACCTGCTCAAGCTCCTGCCCGAGCAGCACTTTACGCAGCCGCCCCCACGCTTTACCGAGGCCACGCTGGTCAAGGCACTGGAAGAGCAGGGTATTGGGCGACCGAGCACCTATGCACCAACCATCGCCACCCTCTCCGCCCGCAACTACGTGGCGGTCGAGGAGCGGAAGCTGATTCCGACGGAACTGGGTTTTGTCGTCAACGACCTGCTGGTGGAGCATTTCCCGAACGTCTTCGACATCGGCTTCACCTCCCAACTCGAAGAGGAACTCGACGAGATCGCCTCTGGCGAACGAGCCTGGGTGCCTACCCTGCACGAGTTCTATACGCCGTTCACCACCACGCTCGCAAAGGCCGAGCAGACGATGGAGCGAGTCCGCATCAAGGACGAACCCACCGACGAGGTCTGCGAGCAGTGTGGAAGCCCGATGGTGATCAAGCTTGGTCGCTACGGCAAGTTCCTCGCCTGCAGTGGCTTCCCGGACTGTCGCAACGCCCGGCCACTGCTGACGAAGATCGGTGTCGAGTGCCCGACCTGCCACCAGGGCGAAGTCGTTGAACGGCGCTCGAAGAAGGGCCGCACCTTCTACGGTTGTGAGCGCTATCCTGACTGCGACTTCGTGTCGTGGAACAAGCCGGCCGGTGAGAATTGCCCGGAATGTGGGCACTATCTCGTCTATGTCGGTCGCGGATCGGGCGTCAAGTGCTCGTCCTGCAATTACACGGGACAGCTCCTGGCCAAAGCCGGCGATTGACGGCTGTCAGGCAATTGAAATGACTGAACATGGCCGGGAGGGTGTGATACACCCAACCGGCCATGCTGCCATTCGTTCAGACTCGCGGTACACTCTCGCGCGATGGATGATGGCGTTTGAAGATGGACATGAATCCGATGATCTCCAATGGCAGCCCGCGTGCGCACGCCACCACCATCGTTGCCGTCAAGAAAGACGACCAGGTTGCCCTGGCGGGGGACGGACAGGTAACGATCGGCGACGTCGTGCTCAAGCACAACGCTCGCAAGCTGCGCACCCTCTACGATGGCATGGTGTTGGCCGGCTTTGCCGGTGCGGTCGCCGACGCCCTGACGCTCTTTGCCAAGTTCGAGTCCCAGCTCGATGCCTGGGATGGCAATCTCCGCAAGGCAGCTGTTGAACTCACCAAGGAGTGGCGCACCGATCGCTATCTGCGGCGGCTGGAAGCCCAACTCATCGTCGCCGATGCCGAGTCATTGCTCCTGCTCTCGGGCGAAGGGGACGTGATCGAACCCGATGATGGCGTGCTGGCCATCGGGTCGGGCGCACCCTTCGCCACTGCGGCAGCCAAGGCCCTGCTGCGCAATACCGACCTCTCCGCCGCCGAAATCGTGCTCTCCGCCATGGAGGTGACCGCCGAAATCTGCATCTTTACCAACGATCAGATCTCGGTTGAAGCCATTGGCGGTCCGGACGACGCCGAGGCGGACGAATCAGGCACCCCAGGCAACGAAGCGACCGAGGAGGGCGTCTGATGGCCGAGCTCGCTCGCAAGACCACCAGCAAGGACAAGACGGTTCGCCCACCTTCGGACGGGGAGTTCGAACTCTCGATCGCCGAATCGATGACACCACGTGAGATCGTGGCCGAACTCGACCGCTACATCATTGGCCAGTCCGATGCCAAGCGGGCCGTGGCGGTTGCGCTGCGCAATCGCTACCGGCGCCAGCAATTGCCCGAAGAGATTCGCGCCGAGATTCAGCCCCGCAACATCCTGATGATCGGGTCCACTGGCGTCGGCAAAACCGAGATTGCGCGACGGGTCGCCCGCATCATGGACGCCCCGTTCATCAAGGTTGAGGCTACCAAGTTCACCGAGGTCGGCTACGTGGGGCGCGACGTCGAGTCGATCGTGCGCGACCTGGTGGAAATCGCCATCTCGAATCTCCATTCGCAGCACATGGAGCAGGTTCGTGACCAGGCGGTGGCGCTGGCGGTCGACCGGCTGACGGAGATCCTCTCCGACCAGGTGCTCGCCGCCCGTCCCACCAAGGCGCCGCGGCCCAAGAACGGCGAGGAGCTCGACGAACAGGCTCTGGCCGAACTGCAATACCAGGCCCAGGAGCGCCGTCGTCGCCGCGAGTTGAAGCGGTTCCGCCAACTGCTCAACGAGGAAGCTCTCGAAGACGAGACGGTCGAAATCGAGGTCGATGTCGAGTCCGAATTCGACGACATCCAGCCGATCGACATCATTGCCGGTTCGCCGGACGATCTGCAGGACACTTTCTACGAGTTCCTCGATGGGCTCATGCCGCGCCGGAAGAACCGGCGACGCGTCTCGGTGCGCGATGCCCGTCGTATCCTGGCCCAGCAGGAAGCGTTCCGCATGGTCGACTTCGATGCCGTGGTGGAATCCGCCATGCGGCGCGTTGAGGAAGCGGCTGTCGTCTTCATCGACGAAATCGACAAGACCATCTCCGGCGGCGACTCCGAAAGTGGACCGGACGTTTCTGGTGCCGGGGTCCAGCGAGACCTCCTGCCGATCGTTGAGGGCTCGACGGTCATGACCCGCTATGGCCCGGTCCAGACCGATCACATCCTCTTCATCGCCGCCGGGTCCTTTCACGGTGCCCGGCCGTCTGATCTGATTCCGGAACTGCAGGGCCGTTTCCCGATCCGCGTGGAATTGCAGTCGCTGTCGGAAGACGATCTCTACGCCATCCTGACCGAACCGCAGAATGCGCTTTCCCGGCAATATCAATCCCTGCTTGCGACCGAGGATCTGGCGCTGAACTTCACCGAGGATGGTCTCCGGGCCATCGCGCGGTACGCCACCCAGGTCAACCAGCGCACCGAGGACATCGGCGCCCGGCGCCTGCAGACCATCATGGAGCGTGTACTGGAGGATATTTCCTTCGACGCACCGGACATGGAGGACTCGTCGGTGGCCATCGACGGAGCATTCGTCCAGGAGCGGGTCGGCGAGGTTGCCGAAGATGACGATCTGATCAACTTTATTCTGTAATGTGGGCCACGCCCGGCGGAGTCGTTGGATGAGCGAACAGGTGATTGCGGTCGATCTCGGCGGAACCCACATTCGGGTTGCCATCGCCACTCCCGCGGGAGAACTGGTGAATCATGTGCGCACCGCCACGCATGCCGAACTGGGGCCGCTGGCTGTGATCGACCGCATGGCCGAGCAGATTCGCAAGGTTGCCGCTGAGGCCGGAACGCCCTCGGACGTTCCCGTCGGGGTCGCCTCGCCGGGGCCGCTGAATCCTCGCACCGGCACCGTTCTCTACACCCCGAACCTGCCAGGCTGGCGTGATGTGCCATTCGTCGCCCTGCTGGAGGAGCGCATCGAACGCACCGTTTATCTCGCCAACGATGGCAACTGCGGCGCGCTCGGCGAAATGCGGTTCGGTTCGGCCAAAGGCGTCGAGGATCTCATCTACCTCGCGCTCGGTACCGGCGTCGGCAGCGGCATCATCAGTGGCGGCAAGCTGGTCGATGGCGTTCGCGGTCTCGGGGCCGAAGTAGGGCATATGAACGTCGCCCTCGACGGTCCCCGCTGCTCGTGCGGCAGCGTCGGCTGCATCGAAGCCTTCGTCTCCGGCTGGGCGATCAAGCGCGAGGCCGAATCGGTTGCCACCACGCTTGACGGCGAGCGCATTCGCGAACTGGCTGGTGATGGTGAGATTCACGCCGGCATCGTGGGGCAGGCGGCGGACGAGGGTGACCCGGCCGCCATCCAGATCCTGGCTCGTGCCGGCCGTGCCCTTGGTGCCTGCATGGGTGCGCTGACGAACATTTTCAACCCCAGCATGATCGTGATTGGCGGTGGTGTGGCCGCGATTGGGGACCACCTGCTCGAACCCGCCCGGGCCGCCATGCCCATGTATTCATTTGTCGACATGCGGGCCGATGTCTCGATTGCCTATTCCTCACTCGGTAGCGACACGGGCATTTACGGGGCGGCGGCCCTGGCCTTCGAGATGTCC
>CAZNQC010000125.1:0-11232 GCA_964574825.1 uncultured Sphaerobacteraceae bacterium
GAGGAATTGCGGGCCGATCGGGACGTTCACGGCGGCGAGGAGGCCACCGGCCGCGGTGCCAAGGAGCGCGCCAACACTGAACATGCCGTGCATCGTCGAGAGGATCGGCTGCTGAATGCGACGTTCGACTTCCACCGCCTGGGCGTTGAGCGCCACGTCGGTCGTGCCATTGCAGAATCCGAACCAGAGCAGCATCACGAAGAACCCGATCGCGCCGGGAGCGTACAGCGCCATCGGATAGGCCAGCATCCAGCCAGTTCCGAACAGCAGGATGGCCCGGGCCGATCCGATCTTCGAGATGCGGGGTGCGGAGGTCTGGAACGACACCAGCGCCCCGATTGCACCGGCAATCAGCACGGTGCCAAGCTCGGTCCGGCTCACGCCCAGATGCTCGGCAATGGCGGGAATCCGGGCAATCCAGTTGCCCAGAATGAAGCCGCGCATGATGAAGAGCAGGGTCAATGCCAGGCGCGGGGAGATTGAGCGAGGCAAGGCAGGAGATGGCATCGCGCAGGTACCTGAAGGGAGGGGCAGCGGGTCGAGACAGGACGTGAGGAATGGCAGGGTGATGCCATCCGAATCGTAGGTGGCGACTGCCATGTTCGGCAAGCCATTTTGTCCGTGGGTTTTGGGGACTTGCGGAACCCGTGTCAGCGCGTACGATGACCACCCACACCGAGTTGCTCTTTTCCCTGGAGGAATGACCCAATCATGGATTCCCGCATCGTTCGCATCGACGCCGTCACGGTTGAAGGCAAGCGCCCTCGTGCCGCTGGCAGCAATGCCCGGCTTGGTTATCACGGCGACACCGTCCGTCTGCCGCTCGTGCGACTCACCACCGAGGATGGCGCCAGCGGCTTTGGTCGTGGGCCGGTCGATCAGGATCGGTTGGCCGAGGTGGTCGGTCGCTCGCTCGATCAGTTCATCGCCGGTGATCGCGTGGTCGACGAGGTGCGTGACCTGGAGTTGCCGTTGACCGATCTCGCGGCCCGGCTGGCCGGGGTTCCCGGGTATCAGTTCATTTCCGGTGGAACGGTCACCAGCCCCCACCCGGCTCGCAGCTACGACACCTCGCTCTACTTCGACGATCTCCACCTGGATGACGACGCGGAAGCGGCGGCCCTGATCGCCGACGAGGCTCGCTTCGGGTACGACCGCGGGCACAGGGCGTTCAAGATCAAGGTTGGCCGCGGCGCTCGTCACATGCCGCTCGAAGCGGGCACCGCGCGAGACATCGCCATCATCCGCGCCGTGCGGGAGGCGGTTGGCCCCGAGGCGACCGTCATGATCGATGCCAACAACGGCTGGAACCTCAACCTCACCAAGACCATCCTGGCCGAGACTGCCGATACCAATCTCTACTGGGTGGAGGAAGCCTTTCACGAAGACAACGTGCTCTATGAAGACCTGCAGGGCTGGTTGGACACCGAAGGGCTCTCCGTCCTCATTGCCGACGGCGAAGGCGCCGCCGATGCCCGGGTCGTCCCCTGGGCGCACGAGGGCCTGATCGACGTCGTGCAGACCAACATCTTTGCTCGGGGGCTTGGTGCCTGGCGGGCCCTGGCGATCGAACTGGCTGCCGATGGCGTGGAGTCGTCGCCGCACACCTACGGCGGGGGTGTCAGCAATTACGTCAGCAGCCAGCTTGCCGCCAGCACCGAGGGCGTCAACTACGTGGAATGGGATGAGGCGGCGTTCGCCGAGATCGATGCCAGCGGCTTCCAATTGGACGAGGGGCAGATCGTCATCCCGTCAACGCCTGGCCTTGGGCTGGAACTGGTGGAAGATGCCTTTGACGCCGCCGTGAAAGCCACTGGTTTCACGTTGCTGGCCGATTGACCGTCCCTCAGCCGACGCCGCCGGGAGTGGATTGCGGGCGCATCAGCCCTGATGCTTGCCACGGTGCAGCCAGCAGGTCGAAGGCGTCCGCGGCGAGACGCATGGCATCGACATCGGGCAGGGCACTGGTGGCTGCCTCGGCCAGCATCGTCACGAGGAGTCCCTGCCGATGCCCCTCCTCGATCATCGGATTCAGTGATCCAGGCCACCCGGCGGACACGGTCCAGGCGGGTGCCTGGGCCAGCGGAGCCAGGCGGGTGGGGATTGTTGTGTCGAAAGGATCGTTTGCCAACTGCCCCTCTGCGCCGAACAGGTTCGGCATCACGGCGGGAAATGCCGGCAGGTAGGCGAGTTGGCTGGCCGTTGCCATCGCCGGGGACTGGGCGACCAGTTCGCGTAGCAGCGCCATGGCTGGCTCTGGAGCGGTGTTCCAGGTCGGAATCATCAGGGTTGGCATCGTCAGCGCCATCGCTCTGGCCGGCTGATCGGGTCCGGCCGGCGGCGCGGCGATCAGCAGATCGGCGGCGATCTCCGGCTTGGCCCGGGCGATCGATCGCAGGTCGTGCAATCCTGCAATGGTGTATGAACCGAACCCGTTGAGCATGAACTCGACGTTGTCGCCGTCGTCCCATTCCAGCACGACCGGGGTGGTTGCCTGGTGGAAGAGGTCGCGCATCAGGGTCAGGGCATTCAGGGTGCCGTCGCCGGCGAGCACCACCTGGTCTTCGGGGTCCTGTACCGCACCGCCACCGGCCCAGACGAGTGATTGGGCGGCCACTTCACTGTCCCAGGTTGAGGTCAGCCCCAGGCCGAGTTGGGCGCCACGCTCGTTCCAGATCCAGGTCGCGCCCAGTAGCAGCTCATCGGTCGTCATCGGTCCGAATGGATACCCGGCTTCCTGCCAGAGCGACGCCCGGTAGATGGCAATCGATGGCTCCCATCCCCAGGCGATTCCCCACCGCACCCCGGTTACCGGATTCATGGTCGACCCATCACAGGCTGGCACGGCTTGCCCGTAGGTGCCGATCAGTTCCTCCATCGAGCTGGAGAGGTCCTGCATGGCGGGTTCGGCCTGCGGCATCGGCTGAGGTGAGTCGATCAGGTCGTGACCGTGGCCCAGGGAGATTTCGTTCATCACCGCATCGACCATCGTCTCCTGGAACATCCAGTCGATGGTCAAGCCGACGCCATGGCTGTCGGCCCAGGTACGGAGCAGGCTTTCGTACGCGTCGTTGAAGCCATCCATTGGTCGTTGCCAGGTGAGCAGACGCAGGTTCGATCCGGCCAGCGAGGGGGGCAGATCTGTTGGTTCGGGAGGTGCGGTCTGGCTCCGGGCGACTGACGGCGCCAGGGCTGCGGCCGAAGCCAGCAGGAGTTGGCGCCGGTCGAGTTGGGGACGGAATGGCGGCATGCTGAGTCCAGACGGTTGTGAAGACGAAGGGAGACCGTGTCAGTCCTACCCTCTGAACAGCCAACCGGGAATCAACCCTTGACGGCGCCCAGCGTGAATCCGGCAATGAACCGGTCCAGGAAGTAGTTGTAGAGCAGGGCCACCGGAATCGCAACCAGGGCGGCGGCAGCCATCAGCGATTGCCAGAAATAGACGTCGCCGCGGATCAGCTCGGTGAACACGCCGACGCTGACCGTTTTCTGACTGGAACTCTGGACGAACGCCAGCGAGTAGACGAACTCGTGCAGTGAAAGCGTGAACGAGAAGATGACGACGGTCAGGATGCCGGGAATCGTGACCGGAATGATTGTCCGCCAAATCGCCCCGATCCGGCTGTAGCCATCGATCATGGCCTGTTCTTCAATTTCCCACGGTACCCCGCGCATGAATCCCATCATCAGCCAGATACAGAACGGAATCGTGAAGGTGGGATAGACCAGCGCCATCGACCAGCGGGAGTTTTGCAGTCCCAGTTCGGCGACGACGGCCGTCAGTGGAATGAAGAGCAGCGTTGGTGGCACCAGGTAGACCAGGAAGATGAGGATGCCGAGTCGTTCTCCCCAGCGGCCGGTCAGCCGCACCAGGGCGTAGGCAGCAGGCATCACGGCCAGCACGGTGATGATGGTCACCACCACGGCCACCAGGAAGGTGTTGAGCAGGAACGTGCGGTAGCTCGTGTCGTTCCAGAGCAGGGAGATGTTCGAGAAGGTCGGCGGATCGTTGTAGAGGAGTGGATTGTGGCGCGGGTTGTAGAGATCGTTGTCCGTTTTGAACATGGTCAGGATCATCCACGCGAACGGGATGAACGCGAACAGGGCGAAGAAGAGTGCCGTCAGGTAGAGCACGACACGACCGGCGACGTATTTGACCGTGTTGCCGTGGGGGGCGGAGGAATCTCTCATGTCACTGTGCATCCGAGCGCTTGGCCAGCCGCAACATGCCAATGGCAATGGCGACCAGCACCGGGAGCATGAAGAGGGCGATTGCCGCACCCTGCGCGAGGTTTCCGCCCTGGATGCCCTTGAAATACGCCCAGGTCGAGATCACTTGCGTGTCGTTGACCGGGCCGCCCCGGGTCAACACCAGGGAGACGGTCAGGTCGGTGAAGGTGAAGACCAGGCTGAACAGGGTTGCCACGGCCATGATCGGCAGCAGCAGCGGCAACCGGATGAAGAAGAGTTGTCGCCAGAATCCGGCCCCGTCGACATTGGCGGCGTCCTTCACATCCTGCGGAATCGAAGTGAGGCCGGCCAGCAGGATCACGGTGGCCAGCGGCAGGATCCGCCAGACGTGCACCATCACGACGGCGAATTGGGCGAGGTCGGTTTTGCCGAGCCAGTACATGTTGCGGCCGGGTCCGAATCGCGAACCTGGCCCCAGCAGGCCCATCTCCCGCATGACGAAGTCGATTGGGCTGTAGACCGAGTCGAGCATCCAGAACCAGCCGAGGACACCAAGGGCAATCGGCGTCGTCCACGGCAGCAGGATCAGGAAGCGCACGAAGCGTTTGCCATGGAAATCCATGGAAAGCACCAGGGCGAGGATGTTGGCGAGCACGATGACGATGATCTGCGAGATGAGCGTGAAGAAGATCGTGTTGCGGAGCGCCTTGCGGAAGACGGAGTCGTTCAGGACGGCGCGGAAGTTGTCCAGCCCCACGAAGTCATCCCAACTGGTGATGTGCGGGCTGCCGACCGTGACATCGCTGAACGCATAGAGAATGGCCAGCACCAGCGGCACCCCGACCAGCGCCACGATGTAGGCAATGGCCGGCACCAGCATCAGGGGCCCGAGGACGCGCTCGTTGTCGAGCAGGTAGCGGCGGTTGCGGGCGGAGTCGCTCATGCGGGGGCTCCACTGACCAGGGTGGGAGTGGCTGCCTCGCGGTAGTGACCTGATTCGCGGTCGAATCGACGAATATCCGCATTATTGACGGCCAGCACGACCGATTCGCCTTCCGAGATCGGCAGCATGGCGTTCGCCGCCATGCGCGCGCAAACCCGGATTCCCTCAACTTCGCCGTAGACGAGCTTCTCCGAGCCCAGGTATTCCTCGCGGACCGAGCTGAGCAGGAATTCGGTGGTGGAGGCAGCGTCGGTTCGATCTGTAGGCAGGTAGAACTTCTCTGGCCGAAAGCCGAGCAGGATGTCTTCTCGCGGCACCAGATTCATTGGCGGCGAACCGAGGAAGGTCGCGACGAAGGTGTCGGATGGTTCCTCATAGATCTCGCGGGGTGTGCCGATCTGGCGGACGCGACCACCTTCGATGACGGCAATCCGGTGTCCCAGCCCCATTGCTTCGACCTGGTCGTGGGTGACGTAGATGGTGGTGGTGCCAATTTCCCGCTGGAACAGTTGGAGTTCGTCGCGGGCCGAGGCCCGGCGCTGGGCATCGAGATTGGAGAGCGGTTCGTCGAGCAGGAAGACGTTCGGTTCGCGGACGAGCGCCCGGGCGAGGGCGACGCGCTGCCGCTGGCCACCGGAGAGCTGGCGCGGTTTGCGGTCCAGCAACTGGTCGATGCCGAGAATGCCGGAGGCCCAGGCAATGCGGCGTTCCTGTTCGGGTTTGGGAACCTTGGCGGCCTTGAGCGGAAAGGCGATGTTGTTGCGCACACTCATGTGTGGGTAGAGCGCATAGGACTGGAAGACCATGGCGATTTCGCGGGCGCGCGGCGGCAGGTTCGTGACGACCCGGTCGCCAATCAGGATGTCGCCCGAGGTTGGTGATTCGAGGCCACCGATCATGCGGAGCAGGGTGGTTTTCCCGCAACCGGACGGTCCAAGGAGCACCAGGAATTCGCCATCGGCGGTGGCGATGTTGATGTCCTTGACGACCTTGACTGCACCGCCATCGAATTCCTTGGTGATGTTGCGGGTTTCAACAACTGCCATGCACCTGGTCCTGCCTGCGGCGTCCGGCTTCCGGAGCCGTTGGGCGCAGGGACAGGGGAGTCTCGGGGACCCTGTCCCGGAATACCGGACGAATTGCCGCAGGCGAGCCGGATCTCCCCATCAGGAGTCCGGCTCGCCCGGCAGGGAGCGATCAGCCGCCGCCCATCAGGCCCTGATTGCGCCAGTTGGTGGCGATTTCGTTGAGCCTGGTTTCGGCTTCGGCAACCGCATCGGCGGGTTCCATGTCGCCGCGGGCAGCCTTGGCCATCATGTCGGAGAGAATGAAGGTGTTGAAGCACTCACCAATCATGGCGTTGGCGGGTCCGGGCCAACCGAGGTTGACGGTCCAGTCGTTGGCGGTCTTCAGCACGGCCAGCTTGTCTGGCGGATTGGACCCGAAGGCGTCGTTGTCGAGTGGGCCACCATCTTCGGTAAGTTCCGGGTAGGTGTCGGGGAAGGCCGGGAAGTTGTAGTACTTGCCGGCGTCGACGGCTGCCTGGTAGTTGGCGGTGAGGTGGAGCAGGAACTCCTTGGCCGTGTCCGGGTTCGCGGCGTAGGTGGGGATCATGGCCGTGAAGACGGCGTGACCGTGAGCCAACGCCCGGTCGTCACCGCCCGGACCCACCAATGGGGCACCGAGGAAGATGTCGTCGGCCGTTTCCGGTTGCTGCTCCTGCGCCGTGCGATAGGCGGAGATGGAGTTGAGGATGTAGGACGCCTGACCGGCCACCAGCAACTGGTTGTTGGACGCCGCGTTCCAGCCGAACACCTCGGGGGTCATGCAGGATTCGAAGAGTTGCTTCATGTTCTCGACGGCGGCCACGGTTTCGGGCGAGTTGATGGTGATGTTCTCGTTTTCGTCCTGCACCGCCCCACCGAAGGCCCAGATCATGGCCTGGGCGGCCATGTTCGAATCGATCTCCTGGGACATGCCGATGCCCATCTGGACACCCTGATCGTTCCAGATCTGGGTGCCGCCGCTGAGGAGTTCCTCGAAGGTGGCGGGACCGTTCTCCATCCCGATCTCGGTCCAGAGCGATTTGCGGTAATTGGCCGGGTCCGGCGCGTAGCCGTGACAGAAGCCATAGAACTTGTTGGTGGTGGGGTTGTACGAGTTGCGCTTGCACATGTCGAGCTGTGCGCCAAACCGGTTGGTTGCCTCTTCCACCAGGTCGGTGAGGTCCAGCACGGATTCCTCGTACTGCGGGAGGGAGGCAATGTGTTCGACGATGTCGTGCCCCTGGCCGGCCGAAATCTCGGCGGCAAAGGTGGCCGGGATGTCGGCGGTGTTGATCCGGTCGAGGGTGACGGTAACGCCATTGGCCTCGCCCCACTCATTGAAGAACTCTTCGAACCAGGTGTCGAAGGCCGGGACGAAGTGCTGCCACTGCAGGATGCTGAGTGACGTGCCTTCGATGTTGACCGACGGACTGGTTTCCACAGGTGTGGATTCCTGGGCGCGGGTGGCGTGGGCGCCAACGGCGGCGGCCATACCGGCGAGACCGATTCCCCTGGCCGCGGAACGGCGGGAGAACGGTTGGGTGAGGAATGCGGACTGACGATATCGGCTGCTACGCACGGGAGAACTCCTTCGCTGTGCATCGACCTATCGCTTTGCCCCGCTCTGGGGTGTGATGTGTGGGGATCAGGATTTCACTTTTCTGGACCGAATGTCAAGGAAGCCCGCCCGCAACATGGACATAACGTCCTGTGCCGCAGGTGGAAACGGGCAGCGCGGGAGAAGGCTGGGATATTCGGGGTGACGGTAGCGGGAGCGATGACGAGAGAGGTGGTACGTGATCTGCGTTGTGATAGACGAAATTTGCAGGAACTCCGATTTCGTTGATTCCATGGGCTGAATCGGGCATCTTTTTGCCGGGAGGGCGGGAGTTCTTGAAAAGGAAGAATGTGAGTACTGCTGCAGGCGCACGCCGGTGAAGGCTGGTTCGTGAGATGGCAGGGTTCCGAATTGGACCGGCTTCGAGTCGATCCCTACCTATCGAACGCATCGAGGAGCCGAAATCTCGCCACCTCCGGCCAGATTGCTCGTTCGCACACTGCGGCGGACGGCGCAGACATCAGTTGACGATGGCGGGGATGACGATCTGTTCCGGAATGGGCCGGTGGGAGGTGAGGATGGGCGTCGTCCCATCGGGGAAGCCCGCCGCGACCACCACGACCAGATCGAGGGCCGGGACGACATAGACGTACTGGCCCCCAAAGCCGAGGGCAAAGAAGGCATCATGGCCAGCACCGTCGGTGATCCACCACTGGAACCCGTAGGGCACGCCGATCGCGCCCCCAGTGACCGCTTCACCGTCGCTCTGGCGGGTGGTCGCGGCTGTCGCATACGCAGGCTCGACCAATTGTTCGCCGTGCCAGACGCCACCTTCGAGCAGGAGCTGGCCGAGTTTCGCGGTGTCGCGTGGCAGCAGTTCCAGCCCGGCCCCGCCATTGACTTCACTCTGTGGTGAACGCATCCAGGCGCCTGGCACGATGCCGAGTGGATCGAAGAGGTGCGCCGCCGCATAGTCTTCAAGTGGCTGCCCAACGAGTTCCGCCAGCATCACGCCGACGAGGTGGGAGCCACCGGTGTTGTAGATGAACTGGGTGCCCTGCGGCGCGATGATCGGTTGCTGGAGGGTGTTCTCCACCCAGTTCGCGGCAGCCAGCAGCATCGGCCAGTCGTCGTGGTTGTTCCACCACAGTCCCGAACTCATCGAGAGGAAGCTCTCCATGGTGATGTCCGCCACCGCCGGATCGGCAGCGGCCGGGATGCGGTCCGGGATCACCTCGCCGACCGTCACGTCGATCCGGTCGATGTCTCCACGTTGCAGGGCGATGCCGACCAGGGTGCTGGTAAGGCTCTTGGTGACCGAGCGGATGTTGACCAGCGAGTTGACATCGTAGCCGCCCCGGTAGGTCTCGAAGACCAGCGTGCCGTGACGAATCACGACCACGCCGGTCACCGCCGGAAACTCGGCGAGCCGGGCTTCGATCCGTTCGCCGAGGTCCGGGGCGAAGCCCTGGGATTCCGGAGCGTCGGTTGGCCAGGCAACAAAGGGTTCCGCCTGGCTGGCAGCATGCCTGAGGGGAAGCGCGAGCATGGCCGGGAGCGCGAGCATCTGACGGCGGGAAATCATGCTGGCGATCGCTCCTTGCGTGTTGCCGTGGGACGTTGCCATCCATTGTACCGGTGGCGAATTGGCGGATTCTGGCGGGTTTTTGGGACTTTGGGCATATTGACGCAGCGGCCGATGGGGTGCACTCTAGAGCGTGTGCCTCGTGTTGGGGTTGCGTGGCATGCAATGCTCCTCGTCCACCTTCTTTCGCGGCGGCGCTCCGTGCTTTCCGCCGACCAAAGACGATCCTTCTCGCCAGGCGGGCCTGGAGTTGCTGTGCGTATACGCGCACGGGCAATTACACGTTGCCCGAAACAGTTGGCGCCCCAGCGACGTTACAGTTCTGACACGTATTGAAGGCAACGGCGCCGTTTTCGCGTTCCGCTCGGTCGATGACAGCCGTTCATCTCGCTGCGATGGGTGGGGCAGCAATGGTGGAAGCTCCGACAACCAGTTCTGGCACACGAGCACCCGTGGCCGTGCCGTCCGTCCGCTCACTGAGCGCGGAGGCTATTCCGCGCCCGCTGACGCCCCTGGTTGGCCGCGAGCGTGAAACCACGGTGATCCTCGACTTCCTGCGAAATCCGGATTTGCGCCTGCTGACCCTGACCGGTCCGGGAGGCGTCGGCAAGACGCGGATTGCCTTGCGAACGGCCAGCCTGGTCAGTGACGATACCGACTGGGATGTCGTTTTCGTCAACCTGGCTCCCATCCGCGATCCCAGCCTGGTGCGGGCCGCCATCGCGCAGTCCATCGGTGTGCCGGTCGGCGACCAGTCCACGCTGATGCGGCGCATGGTGCAGACCATCGGCCACCGGCGGGTGTTGATGGTGCTCGACAATTTCGAGCATGTGATCACCGAATCCGTTGTGGTGGTCGAACTGCTTTCGCTCTGCCCGGCCCTGAAGGCCCTGGTCACCAGCCGGATGCCGCTGCACCTGCAGGGTGAGCAGGAGTTCACCGTGCCACCGTTGGTGCCCCCCGAGCTGGAAACCGAGGTGACGGCCATATCGCTGGCCGGGAACGAAGCGGTGACCCTGTTCGTGCAACGGGCCCGGGCGGCCAATCCCGAGTTCGACCTCAGCGACCGCAACGCCGAAGTCATTGCCGAGATTTGCAGCCGGTTGGATGGCCTTCCGCTGGCGCTGGAACTGGCCGCGGCGCGGATCAAGCTCTTTTCGGCCGAGTCGCTGCTGAAGCGGCTCAACGATCGGCTCGATGTCCTCACCGGTGGACCGCGCGACCTGCCCAGTCGCCAGCGAACCATGCGCGATGCCATCCGGTGGAGCTACGACCTGCTCAATCCGGACGAGCAGGTGGTTTTCCGCCGCCTGGCGATCTTCAGCGGTTCGTTCTCACTTGGCGCCGCCACCGAGATTGTGGGGTTCGGTGGCGAAGACGATGAGTACGACGATCCCGGTGATGTGCTGGATGCCATGCTCTCGTTGCTGGACAAGAGCCTCGTCAGTCGGGTGGACCAGGGCGACAACGAATACCGCTTCCGGATGCTGGAAACCATTCGCGAATTCGGCCTGTCCCGCCTGGCCGCGGCTGGCGAAACCGATGTCGTGCGACGCCGCGTGCTGCGGTACTACACCGATCTCGTCGTGTCGTTCGAGTTCGACCTGATCGGTCCCAACCAGCACGTGATCCTGCGCCGGCTCGACCACGAACTGGGGAACCTGCGGTTGGCACTCCAGTCCGGGCTCGATCTTGACGATGATGCCCCGGCGGCGGGCGTGCGATTGGCTTCCGGGCTGTGGCGGTACTGGCTGGTGCGGGGCCAGTTGAGCGAGGGATCACGCTGGCTGAGCCGCTCGCTCAATGCGGCAACGGATGTCCCGGTGGGGATCAGGGCCCAGGCGTTGAACAACCTGGGGAACCTGGCGCTGGAACTCAGCCAGTACACGAAGTCGCATGCCTGCTATGT
>CAZNQC010000126.1:0-7957 GCA_964574825.1 uncultured Sphaerobacteraceae bacterium
TGCTCGGCCAGAATGCAGGAAAGGGAACCCGGCTGAAATCGCCTGGCCCAGTCGTCGGGCACAACAATGTCAAGGTCGTCCTGTTGGGTGCGCGTCCAACCCGGGTAGTCCTGGCTGGATGCTCCAACGATGATGCGCAGATCCGTCATCAATGCTCGGGGAAGAGATAGACACCAATCTCGCCGTCAACGTACCCGGCCACCCCGTCGCGCCAGCCGTCTGGTTCGCGGGTTTCGTCGGCCACTTCACCGAGGAGCGTCGCCAGGCGGGGCAGCACGGCGGGTTCGATCGGCGCATCGTTGTGTGAGGGGTAGACGACGCGCAGATCAGGTGCCAGCGTCGCCAATCGGTCGAGCGAAGCCCGGTAGGTCGCCAGGTCGGGGCCGCGATAGGCGTAGAGATTGCCCTGGTAGGCCAGATCGGTGCTAAACAGCACACCGTTCGCCCGGTCGATGAAGACCAGACCACCGGGAGAGTGTCCCGGCAGGTGCCAGACCTCCAGTTGGCGGTCGCCCAGGTCGATCACGTCGCCTTCGTTGAGCAGGCCGGTTGCCGTTGAAGGTGGGATGGTCAGCGTGTCGACCGAGACACCCTCCGGCAGCGGACCTGAGAGTCGCTCGGGGGCGAACCAGCGCTGGAGTCGCTCATTCGGGAATCCCTTTGGCAGTTCATCGGCTTCGGCCGGGTGGATCAGGATCTCCTCAAAACCGGTGTTGCCGCCAATGTGGTCCCAGTGGGCGTGACTGAGCAGCACCGTCACCGGCTTGTCGGTGAGGTCACGCACAACCGCGGCCATGTCGCCCACGCCCATCCCGGTGTCGATCAATGCAGCCCGCTCCGAGCCGACGATAAGGTAGGACTTCACGCGCTCGGCATGAAGCGGCTCCTCAATGATGAAAATGCCGGGTTCTGCTTCCCGTACGTCGAACCAGTCCTGAACGCGCATGAAGCACCTCTTCCTATATATGCGAGGGTGGGGCAATCAGCCAGTCGGGCCAGTTGACGGTTGCGCCATCGGCCCCGGTTGCCATCACCCGGTCGGCATCGGCCCGATCGCGCACGCCCCAGGCCCGCACGACCAACCCTCGCTGGTGGGCCTGGTCGACCAGGTCAGCGGTGAGCAAGGCCGCCGGTGGGCAGATCTGGGCGATACCCCTTGCGACACAGCGATCCATGATATCCGCATCGAAAACCTGTGACAGGAACCCGGTCGTAACCATGGGAAGTGCAGACCGGACTGCCAGCACCGCCGACCACGAGAACGACGTGATCTGCAGATCGTCCGGCAGGTCCAACGTCGCCATCAATTCCAGAAACGGTGACGTTGCGAGCGGATCCTTGATCTCGAGGCAGAATGGGATCCGGGCACCATACTCGTCGAAGAACTCGCTGAGGGTGAGGATGCGCTGCCCGGCGAATGAGGGATCGAACCAGCCTCCCGCATCCAGCGCCTGCAACTCGGTCAGCGTGTAGTCCGCCACCGGGCCCTTCCCATTGGTGGTGCGATCGACCCGGTCGTCGTGGATCAGCACCAGCGCGCCATCACGCGTAACCTGGAGATCGGTTTCAATCGCGTCAGCCTCCATCTCGATGGCAAGGTCAAATGCCGCCCGCGTGTTCTCCGGCGCGTATCCCGACGCTCCCCGATGCGCGATCACCTGCACGACAGTTCCCTTCCTCCCAATTGCCCATGACGACGATCTACCGGCGATGGTGCCACGGACAGGTGAAGGTGACCAGAGGAGTACAGTCGAAGGGAAGAACGATTCGCGGTACCATCCCTCCGCACAGGCGGCCACCATTGCACCCGAAACCTGCCGCCCTTCCCACTCGTTCCCATATCGTGCACCCATCTTCGCCAGGAGCATCACGTTGGCCGCATTGCAGGAACTCTCCACCCTCACCGTCCATCCTTTGGGAGAAGCCGTCGCCCTTGGCCCCTGGACCATCACGGTCGCCGAGGTGCGGTCCGGGGCAGATGCCCAGGCCCAGCTGACCGAAACCAACGGCAACAATCCCGAAGCCGGGTCTGGTCTTGCCTGGGTGACCGCCCGGATCAGCGTCCAGAACATTGGCTCCACCCGTAGGGCGATCCAGATGTCGGACTTCGCGATGACCGGCACCGACGGTGTCTTCCGCCGGACCGGTCCCATCGTGCCGCCGAGCCCAATGCTGACCTATCTGGTGGAACCCGGTGAGACAGTGGAAGGCTGGATCGCGGCCGAGGTCGACGCGCCGGAAAGCGCGGTGCTCTGGTTCGACGCTTCCCAACTGGGCGGCTCCTGGGCCGATGGCCTGTTCGAACTGGCGGCCGGCGCGATCCTGCCCCCAGTGGACAAGCTGGACGCTGCCGATACCGACGCCGGGTCAGATCCGGGCAGCCCGGTCGCGATCGGCGACACCGTCCAGGTCGGTGGCTGGGAGATCACGGTCGATCAGGTCCTCTACGGCCTCGACATGTGGGACACCCTCTATATCGGCACCAAGTACCTCGAACAGAGCAGCACCTGGATCACCGGTGGCGCGGCCATCCACGCCGTGGTGCGGAACCTGAACCCATTCCCGGCGTTCTTCTCCAGCATCGCCTTCGAGGTGGCCGACTGGAGCGGTGAGCCCTGGGACCAGATGCCAACCCTGACGGTAAACGACGACGTCAGCCGCGAATACCTGCCGGGTGCGTCCGGCGAGGGCTGGGCCGCGTTCGGTGGCCTGAGTTGGACGGAATACAATCTGCTACGCGTCGCGCCATTCAAGGTTGGTGGCCAAACCCGCTACTACACCTTCAGCGACGCTCCACCGGCCGGTTCCACCACCTCCGAGCAGACCGATCCGACGCCAGCCGCAGAGCTCGATGTGGCCGTCGGCGACACCGTCGAAACCACCGAGGATCTGGTCAACCTGCGAGCGGAACCCAGCACCTCCGGCAGCCCGGTCAAGGAACTCACCCAGGGCACTCAACTGGAAGTAACCGGCGAACCAGTCACGGCCGACGGCTACACCTGGTTGCCGGTAACCGTGATCGAATCGGGCGAAACCGGCTATGTGGTTACCAACTTCGTAGCTCTGGTGGATGAATAACCTGAACGTACAATCGCGTTTCGCCGTTTTACTTTCTATACTGTAGGTACAGGCACGATCCGGACCTTTGCGCTGCACACCCAGGTGCGGCGCCTCTCCCGGAGTTTGCGGCCCGAACGGCAGGACGGTATGACTCTTCAAACCACCATCCTGGCGATCCTGGTTATCCTGCTGGGTGCTGCCCAATATGCCCTGGCCAGCCAGGCCCTACTTGACCTCCGCAATCGCGCTCGCGTGCGGGGGGACTCGAAGGTGCTCTGGGCGCTTTGCATTCTCTGCGTGCCCTTCGGCGGACCAATCGTCTACAACTGGATGGGGCCCACCAGTTTCCGCTCCCGCCCCACCACGACGTTGCCGAGCATCGACCTCGACAATGCCCCCGCCAACGTCACCCCGATCTCCGCGGCCCGCTCGGCGCGCCAGCGACCGGCTGCATCCGACTGGTCCGCCCCCGCCGACCGGCGCCGGTCAACCGCGGATCGCACGGTTTCCTGATTCGCGCCCCAGATCGTTCCTCCACCCACCCTTCGCCTCCGTGCCGGGGTATGCTGATCCACCGCCCATGGCTATCATCGGCAGTGCCCTCCTCCCCCAATGCAATGGAAAGGTTTCGTTGTGCGACATCGCACCGCCATCCTGCACGATCGCGCATTCCTCGGCCACAACACGGGCAACCATGTGGAACGGGCGGCCAGAATCGCCGCCATCGATCGGGTGCTGGAACGGAACCATTTGCTGGACGACCGACCCACGATTGCGTTTGCTCCCGCCACGGACGAGGCGATCCTCCGCGTCCACTCCCCAGACCTGCTGAACATGCTCGAAGCGATTACCGCCAGCGGTGGGGCCTGGATCGACAGCGACACGGTGGTGCAGGCCGACTCACTGGCCGTCGCGCGATTGGCAGCAGGCGGAGCGGTCAGTGCCGTAGACGCCCTGCTGGCTGGCACGATCGATCGCGCCTTCGTCATTGCGCGGCCACCAGGTCACCACGCCACACCGGACCGGGCGATGGGCTTCTGCCTGCTGAACACGGCCGCGATCGCTGCCGCCCACGCCATCGCCTCCGGAGTAGAACGCGTCGCGATCCTCGACTGGGATGTCCACCACGGCAACGGCACCCAGGACATCTTCTATGGAAGAAGCGATGTCTTCTATTGCTCGGTGCACCAGTGGTCACCGTCATTCTTTCCCGGCACCGGGCGGGAATCAGAAACCGGTACCGGCGACGGAATTGGCGCCACGTTGAACGTTCCCCTGCCCGCCTGGACCGATGGCTCTACCTACCTGGACACCGTCCGCCGCGTGGTGATCCCGGCACTGGACCGCTTCGCCCCCGACCTGCTGATCGTCTCGGCGGGGTACGACGCCCACGCGGACGACCCGCTCGGCACCCTGGAACTCACCGACGCCGACTTCAATACCCTGATGCAGGAGGCGGTCGCTCTCAGCGAACGCCATGGCGGCAGACTACTGGTGGTGCTGGAAGGTGGCTATGATGTCGACGCCCTTGCCCGGTGCGTGGCCGGGGCGATCCGGGTGCTCGATGGCGTGGAACCGGCGGCGATCCGGGCCTGATTCTCCACCTCACGCCAGCCGGTCACGTATCCTTAACCCGCAAACGGCAGAACCGGGCGGGAAACTCCTCCAGACACGACAACATCGCCCTCGCCCAAACCTGATGAACGTACATTGAGGGACCAGAACCTTGCTTCGACCACGAAATCGCCAGCCGAACACGAGGAACACCGCGGCCATGCCCAACCAGATCGAGCCCGATACGACAACATACGATGACGACGAGCCGATGACCGGCCCGATCGCGACAGCCGCCGCCGTGCGTCAGGGCGATGAACGCCGGCGCGACGATGCGCGGGCCGTGGCACTGCAAACCCAGGTCGACGAACTGCGTCAGATCAACCGTGAGCTGCTGGCCCGGCAGGACAAGAGCGACGAGCTGATCAAGCAAAACCAGGTGCTGGCCTCGCAACTGCGGCTCGCGCTCGAACAGATGCGCCAGGAGGGCCAGCAATCCGCGCAGGCCCGGGCGCTGGACGAGAACCGCACACGCCAGGTGATTCAGGAGCTCGAAGCCCGGGTCGACGACGGCATCCGGCCGATTCGCTCGCTGCAGGCGCATGTCTCGGAGCTGATCGAGGCATCGCGGCGCAAGGTGGACGACGGCAGCCAGACCGAAAAACGGCTCGACGAACTCTCCGCCATCATCGAGCACCTCACGGCCGTGGGAGACCGCACCGGCGCCGTGGCTCACAGCCTGCGCGACACCATTGATGATGTGCGCGGCGAGGTCGACGGCTTCCGGCGGGACATCATCCGCGCCGAGGATGCGATCAAGATCGTCGACCAGGAAAACCGGCGCCGGGTCAGCGACGTCAAGGACATCGCCGAGAGCTACAGCGCCCGCCTCGACGAACTCCGCGCTGATATCGGGCATCTCTACGAATCATTTGAAGACCAGCGACGGAACCTCGTGCACGTCGATCCAACGCTGGACGAGCTCCGCGCCGGCGAACTGGCCATGCGCCAGGAACTGGCACGGCTCCAGGTCCAGCTCACGGAACGTCACGACCTGCTGGTGGACATGCACGACGATGCCCGGCAGGAAAACGACGCTCGGTTCGACCAGGTGCGCTCGGCGTTCGACGAGCGGCTCGACCGGCTCAACGAGCGCCTCGAAGAAGCGAACGAGCAATTCCGCGACATGTCCTACAAACTGGCCGACGTGAACGCCGCACTGGAGGAACTTCGCCAGGTTGACTCCTCGCTGCACCGCGACATCTGGTACCTGCACGAGCAGCGCGTGCGCGTGCGGTTGGAGCAAATCCAGGAAGAACTCGATGTGGCGGCCGCCCAGCGCCGTGACGCCGACACCGAGGCCCACGCCGGCCTCGGAACTCGCTTCCGACGCCGGCGTCCGGGAGTCGAATCCAGCGACGTCTAGCCTCAAATCGATCAAAAAGCCCATACCACGTCTCAAACCACGCCGTCCACGCCTCGTGCATGAATGCACTACCTGGACGGCGTTGGTGGTGCCAGGAGGTCAATCATGCTCCGGCCGGCATCGACGGCCCGATCTATGGGAGGTAACGTACGTACATGCCGTGCCGTGCGGTCACACGACCTGCGACAAGAATTGCCGGATCATCAAGGAATCCGGGTCCATTCGTATACCTCTCGGGTTCCGATCAACGCAACGTGGACACCCGGTCATGCCTCCGCCAACAGCCCAGCATTCAGGCCGTCAGGGGTGGGACTGGTTGTCCCAGCAAGGCCCATCAGGCAATCTGGGGCCGCAATCGGGCTTGATGGCCTTGCTTGACACCCTAATTTCACTTTGTTACGTTCAGCTTGTCCTGGGGAAATGTCCCCGACCGGCGCACCGCTCGAAGGCTGGGCGAGGTACCGGATCGGTGGGTGTTTCGGGGTAGCAGGAGACAGGAAGTCGGTGGGTCCCAACACGTAAAGAGCCTGGAGCAGTGAGGCGTACGCAGCATGCTGTGGAGCGACCTCGTGCGAAAGGTGTGTATCAAACCGCCTGGATTCTTCCCCTTTTCCCATCTTTGCCGGCCCGCCCGGCAGTGGACAACATGACCGGTTTCAGGTCGAGTGACCTGACCGGATTTGCGATCGATCGATCGTGGCGTCCTGGTGCGTACCAGGATGAGCGAAGGGGATGGCCTTCGCCTTTGTCCGGGGTTGCTGGAAGTGGGAGACCCGCACTTCCTCCGTTGGCTAGCGGACGTGGCAACCGTGGCAGGAATGGTGTTAGCGCACTGTTTCCCGGACATTGCAATCGGATTGAGGGGCTGCTCAATCGTAGGACATCACCTGGAGGGAAGGGATTGTCTGCAATCCTAAGGCGCGCACACCGCGCGACGCTGCTGTTCGTAGTGGCACTCCTCGGACTCTCGCTTGTGAGTCCGCTCGTGACGCTCGGACAGGCCAGCTTCACCCCTGGCGACACCGCTGTCATCTCCGCCGGCGGCGGAAGCGTTAATGTTCGCGCCGATGCGGACCCCAATGCCGAATCACTCGGCCAGATCCCGGATGGCACCGAGGTCTACATTGTTGACGGCCCATTCACGGCCGCCGATGGCTCTGTCTGGTATCAGGCGGGCGTGTGGGACCTCACTGGGTACATCAACGCCTCCATGCTCGGTTCCGTTTCGTCTTCCTCCTCGAGCGACACTGCCTCGACCCAGACGGAATCCGAAGCTCCCACCTCATCCTCCATTCCCTGGAAACAACCAATTGACTACGGTGTTGTTGTAGACAACAGCAATGCTCCGCTCCCGGGCGATGGCCTGGCATGCCGCACTGATGCGTCGAGCTCCGCTTCGACCATTGCGCGCATGTGGGTCGGTCAGTCGGTGGAAGTCGTCGGCCAGCCGGTCTGGTCGGAAGGCATCGAGTTCCTGCCCGTCAACTGCGAGGGTGTCGGCGGCTTCGTCAAGGCCGACTATGTTGCCCTCCAGAGCCAGCAAGCGGTTGTGACCGAAGAGGTTGTGGTGACGGAAGAGGTCGTCGCGACTGAAGAGGTTGCCGCGGTCGATCCCAACGCACCGGTTGCCGGCGACTTGATCGTGACCGTGCTGGACCAGAACGGCGCTGCGGTGCCGGGCGCCTGCTTCACTCTCTATCTGGGTGGTGAGTGGATCGCCGAGTCCTGTGACGCCAACGATGCAGTTCCTAATAATGGGAACAGTGGGTTCTTCGGTATCCCGGAAGGCTCCTACACACTGGTCTCGACCTCGTTCGCTGCAGACAACCAGGAAGTCTGGGTCGGCGCGGGCAACACGGCCTACGCCACGGTCTACACCTCCGTTGAAGCTCCTGCAGAAGACGTCGTGACCGAAGA
>CAZNQC010000126.1:8057-11207 GCA_964574825.1 uncultured Sphaerobacteraceae bacterium
GAAACCGCAACCGAAGACGTGGTCACTGAGGAAGCCGCTACTGAAGACGACGCGGTGACGGAAGAAGCCACGGATGAGGCAACCGACGAAGCCATCGACGGCACGCCGGAAGTCACCGAAACCGCGGTCGCGGAAGAACCAACCGACGATGTGGCGACCGAAACGCCGGTGACCGAAGAGGCCACTGACGAGGCGACCGAAGAGGCGACTGACGAAGCCACGGTCACCGAGGAAGTCACGGAAGAAGCGACCGAAGCTCCTGGCTCGACGCTGGGTGAGCCGATCGGTGATGCCACGGTTACTGGCACCAACGGCGAAGGCCTGAGCTGCCGCGTAGCGCCGGATGCAACCTCGGCGATCATCACCAGCCTCTCCGAAGGCGCCACCGTCTTCGTCTACGCCGAACCAGTCAATGGCTACCTTGCCGTCGGCTGTGGCAACCAGCTCGGCTACGCCGATGTGAACTATCTCTGGTCCGGCGGTGCTGGCGACGAGATTCCGTCGAGCGCGTCCTCCATCGTCGTGGTTGGCACGGGCGGACTCTCCCTCAACTGCCGCGCTGGCGCTGGCACCAGCTATGGTGTGGTCGCCACGGTCTCTCAGGGCACGGTCCTCACCTCCCGCGGCGCTTCCACCAACGGCTGGGCGCCAGTAGTCTGTAACGGCAAGAACGGCTTCGTCTCGATTTCCTATGTGGAAGTCACGGGCCAGACTCCGAGCAACGACGGCGGCTCCAACACCGGTGGCACCGGTGGACAGAGCGGCACGGCAACCGTGACCGGCACGGGCTCCAGCCTGCGCTGCCGCACGGCGGCCAACACCAGCGCCGCCATCATCACCTCACTGCCAGACGGCACCGTGCTCACCACCCGCGGTTCGGCCAGCAATGGTTGGCTGCCAGTGGTCTGCGCCGGCCAGAACGGCTTCGTCTCGACCGAATACACCACCTCGGGCGGTTCAGGTTCGGGGAACGGCACGACCACCCCGACCGCAACCACCACCCCGGGGAATGACGGCGGCGCGACTGGCGCCTACGTCAAGGTGACCGGCACGGGCGGTTCCTCGCTCAACTGCCGCACCGCTGCCAGCATGTCTGGCATGGTCATCACCTCGATTCCGTTCGGTTCCACGGTCGCCACCCGCGGCGCGGCCAGCAATGGCTGGGTCCCTGTCACCTGCGGTGGCAAGGCCGGCTATGTCTCCGCCACCTATGTGACCGGTACCACCGATCCCGGCAACGGCGGTGGTGGCAACCAGACTCCGACCCCAGACCCGGGCAACGGCGGTGGCTCCACCGGCACGGCCGTGGTTGACGCCGGCGGAGACAACCTGCGCTGCCGCACGGCCGCCAGCTCCTCCGCAGCGGTGATCACCTCGGTGCCACACGGCACGACCGTGACCACTCGCGGTGCTTCCAGCAACGGCTGGACCCCGGTGGTCTGCGGTGGCCAGAACGGCTTCATGTCCAGTGAGTTCCTGAGCACCTCTGGTGGGGGTTCCGGCACCACGCCGACCCCGACACCCACCCAGACTCCTCCGCCAAGCAACGGTGGTGGAATGACGACTGGCGATCATGGCAAGGTCAACGCACGCGCCAACATGCGCTACCAGGCCTCGATGAGCGCCAATGTGATGACCACGGTTGACGCGGGCGAAGTGCTCCTGATCACCGGACCAGCCACCAACGGCTTCTATCCGGTGGACTATGACGGCTGGAAGGCCTTCATGCACGCCGACCTGCTCGACAAGACCAGCGATGCCCTCAGCAAGCGTGGTGGCTCGGGCAACGATCCAGATCCCAGCACGCCGCCTCCGGGTGGTGGATCTGCCACCGGCAGTGCCATCGTCAACTACGCGATGCGCTACATCGGATACCCGTATGTCGGTGCCACGCACGGTCCGTCCTCGTTCGACTGCTCTGGCTTCACCTACTGGGTGGTCAAGAACGTGATGGGCAAGGACATCGGCACTGGCACCTGGACGCAGACGGTGGCAGGAACGGCAGTCAGCCGCTCGAGCCTCCAGCCTGGTGACCTGGTCTTCTTCCAGAACACCTACAAGGCAGGCCTGTCGCACGTCGGCATCTACATCGGCAACAACCAGTTCGTGCACGCCGAGAACGAGAACACCGGGGTTCGCGTCAGCGACCTGAACTCCAGCTACTACAGTTCTCGCTGGTACGGCGCCGTTCGCCTCGGCTAACGGTTCACGACCCACGAGCAGGAACGGAAAGCGGAGGAGGAGCAATCCTTCCTCCGCTTTCCGTTTCCCCAGCGACGTCCCCTCCCCTTGCCGAACGGAGCATCATCACATGTCCGCACTCCCCATCCAGCAAGTGCCGGTCCGGGTGAATGGCGTTGACCTCGCGATCGCGGTGGCAACGACCGGCCCAGCGATTCACGGTAAAGACACGCCTCTTGTCTGGATCCATGGGCTCGGTGCGGCATCCACGATCACGTTCGCCGGCGTCAGCCAGCATCCGGTGCTGCATCACCCACCAACGCTGCTGATCGACCTGCCGGGGTCAGGAGCGTCCCTGGCGCCCGCTGCCTGGCCCGGGACCATTGAAGGCATGGCTGACGCCGTCCTGGCGATCCTCTCGTCCCTGGTGCAGCAGCCGGTCGCCCTGTTTGGCCACTCGATGGGTGGTTCGGTCGCGATCATTGCCGCACATCGCCGTCCAGACCTGGTGCGACAGCTGATCGTCGCCGAGCCGAATCTCGATCCTGGTGTGGGCACGACCAGCGTGACGATTGCGCGGCAAACCGAAGCGGGATTTGTCGAAAGCGGCTTTACCCGGCTGGTTGCCGCAACCGAGCGTCTGGCGAGACAGGGCAACGCTGCCGCAGCAACCTGGGTCCACACGCTCAGGCAGGCAGATCCGGTCGCGCTGCATCGGTCCGCCACGTCGTTGGTGGCCGAGCGATCGCCGACGTTCCGCGACTTGCTGCTGGACATGCCGATGCCGGTCGCGACGATCTGGGGCGAACATTCCCCACTTCCGGAACCGCCCCTGCCATCAAGACCCAATCTCCGGGGATATGTCGTTTCTGGCGCCGGTCATCAGATGTTCGACGACAACCCGGACGAGTTCGCCGCCACCCTCGCCCGCATCCTCTCGGACATGGCGTGATCTCCTCGCGGACTCGC
>CAZNQC010000127.1:0-2726 GCA_964574825.1 uncultured Sphaerobacteraceae bacterium
CCGGATGGCGTCTACTCGCCCGATCGTCCCTGCACCCAGCCACCCTTGCCCGATCTGTACGGTATCCCGCTGCGGAGTCTCTATAGCCGGACTGTTTCGAACCTCTACCTGGCCGGGCGCGACATCTCGCAGACGCACGTTGCCCACGGTTCGACCCGGGTGATGAAAACCTGCGCGGTGATCGGCGAGGCCGCGGGGACGGCAGCGGCACTTTCAGCCCGGGAGGGGATGACCCCGCGCGACCTGGCCAACAGCACGTCCTGCCTGCGGGTGCTGCAACAGCAACTCCTGCGCCAGGGGGCGTATCTGCCCCTCCAACGCAATGATGATGCACGCGATCTCGCGCGAGTGGCCGATGCCCAGGTTGCGGCGTCCAGTTCGGCGACGCTGGAACTCGGCAATGCCTACGGGTGGGAAGCACCCGGGATCAGCACGGCCGAGTCGGCGGGCCTCGCGGCGGCGCTGGAGGAGTATCCGGCGGGCAAGGAACTGCCGCTTGACCGGTCACTCGCCCAGGCGGTGGTCGTCTCCGCATCGGAGATCACCAGCCTCGCCTTGCCGTTACGCAATACGGGGAGTGAACCGGTCGACGTCACCGTGCGATTGCGCCAGGGGCGTCATCTGCGGGACTTCGGGGCGGTGGGCGAGAGCCCGGACGACCTGGGGGTCTGGACGGTTTCCGTGCCGCCCGGTGGAGACGAGATCGCCATTCCGCTTGCGGCAGTGACGGTGGAACCTGGCTTGCCGGTGGTGATCGTGGCCGATTCCGCGCCGGGTGTGAGCTGGGCGCGGGTTTGGCAGGAACCGCCCGGCACCCAGGCAGCCGTCTGGGACGACACGCTGGGGCATTGGCGGTGGGAGCATGGCACGCTCGGTTTCACCCTGCGGCCGGTTTCGGCACCGTTCGGACCGGACCAGGCGACGAGTGGCGTCACCCGCCCTGAAACGACAACCAACCTCTGGATCAGCGATCCGGCGGCGGCGCTTCCCCAATGGTGGGAGGTGACCTGGCCGCAGGATCGCCTGGTTGAGCAGGTAGAAGTGACATTCGACTCCCAGCTTTCCGGCTGGATTTGGGAAGGGGCCTTTCCCCTGATTCCGCGGGCGTACGACGTGCAACTTCGCGAGCCTGGCTCGGGTGAGTGGCAGACCGTCGCCAGCAACGAGGCGAACGTGCAGCGCCGGGTGGTGCACACGTTCCCTGCCACGCGGACCGAGGGGATACGACTGGTGATTCGCGAAACGGGAGGAGGAGCCACCGCACGACTGGTCGAAGTTCGCGCCTATGGACCCGCTACCTAGCGACATGATCCTGCATCGGGGAAACAGCTGCCCGATCGGCCTTTTGGAGGAAACACCCATGGAACGAACACCCGAACGACGAACCATCAGCCGCCGCACCGCCCTCAAGACCGGCGCCGCCCTGTCGGCCGCCGCTGGCCTCGGTGCCTCGCTGGGCGCGGCGTCGTCCACCTTCGCCGCTCCAAGCGTGATCCAGTCGGATGTCACCCTGAATGTGTGGGGTGGTGTGCCGGCCGAGAATGGACCGCAGGCGCTCTGCGATGCCTTTACCGAAGCAACCGGCATCCAGGTGGTCTACACACGTTACGTCAATGATGACACCGGGAACACCCAGCTGGACACGGCTCTGCAGGGTGGCACCGCGATCGATCTCTTCTTCACCTACTCGGTGCCACGGCTCGGTCAGCGGATCAATGCCGGTGCGGCACTGGACCTGACCAGTTATATCGACGGTGACGCTGACATCAAGAACTGGGTAGACACGACAGACGGCATCTTCAGCGTGGATGGCACGTACTACTCGCTGCCGACCACCCAGGAGCCGAACTTCGTGCTGGTCAACCAGAAGCTGCTGGAAGAGGCCGGGGCGGCACTTCCGGAAGCAGGCTGGACGGTCGACGACTTCGTGTCGCTGGCCGAGTCGCTGACATCCGACATGACCTATGGCGCCTACTCCCCGCCCGATAGCGCGCGCCTCTCGCTTGGTCCGAACTTCTGGTACAACGCCGACGGGACCGCCTCCAACTTCGAGGATCCGGCCTTCGCCGCGACGAACGAGCGCCACAAGGGCATGATCGACGCCGGCACCGCCTTCCCGTGGACCGACGTGCTGGCCCAGGATCTCCGGGCCTACGCCCAGACGCCGTTCCTGATCGAGCAGAACGCGCTCTGGATCACGTCGTCGTTCTCGTTGCGCTACGTTTCGGACAAGGAAGAGTATCCGCACGACTTCGTGACCACGTTCGCCCCGATGCCGGTGCCGGCTGACGTGGCCGAACCGTGGAATGGCGGCGGGATCAACAACTGGTTGCTGGTCAAGGCTGACACCCAGTATCCCGACGAAGCCTGGGAGTTGCTGAAGTACTGGCTGACCGATGGTGCGGTCTACATGCTGCCGGCTGGCAAGATTCCAGCCTTTCCCGGCACTGACGAGGCGACCGTGGTCGAGGGGATCCTCGGTCCCGACCGCGACGAACTCTACGATGTGGCGGCTTACCAGCAGGTGGTCTTCGGCACCGAGAACCGGCTCGTCACCGACACGATCACGACGGGATCGGCCGAAATCTCCCAGATCGTGCAAGGCAACACCGATCGCTTCCTGATCGGGGAACTGACGATCGAGGAGTGGGTGGCGGACACGACCGAGCAGGCGAACAACGCGATTGCGGCGGCGCTCGGATAGCATCGCCTGGCTGGCGTGTGGC
>CAZNQC010000127.1:2826-5786 GCA_964574825.1 uncultured Sphaerobacteraceae bacterium
GGTTTGCAGCGGAGGTGGAGATGGCTAGTCCGGAAGCGGTAGCACCGGTTCCAATCGAAGCAACACCCCGGCGGCGGTTCCGGCGGGGCGCCAACGATCACGGGTGGCTGGGGTATCTCTTCGTGGCCCCGAACTTCATCGGGTTCTCGATCTTTACCCTGTTGCCGTTGCTCTTTGCGTTTGCCGTGTCGTTTGCCGATTGGGACGTGGTTTCCGGTATCGACGGCATCACCTGGGTCGGGTTGAAGAATTTCACCGACATTCTGCACGACGGCAACTTCTGGCAGAGCGTGCGGCTGACGCTGTACTACGTTGGGGTGAGCGTGCCGTTCACCACGCTGGCGGGTTTGCTGGTGGCGCTGGCCCTGAACGGACCGGTGCCGGGCCGGGGCGTGTTGCGGCTGATCTTCTTCATTCCGTTCATTGCCAACTCGGTGGCCATCGCCTCGACCTGGATCCTGCTCTATCACCCGCGCTACAGCCCGCTGAACAACACCCTGCGCACCCTGGGGATCGAGAATCCGCCACTGTGGCTGGCGTCCTCGCAATGGGCAATGCCGGCGTTGATCATCATGGCGGTCTGGGCGGGGGCCGGATATGCGGCGGTGATTTACCTGGCGGCCCTGCAGAGCCTGCCGCCGGACCTGTATGAAGCGGCCGATCTCGATGGGGCGGGGCCCTTCCAGAAGTTCAAGGCCATCACCTGGCCGTTGCTGACCCCGACCACCTTTTTCCTGCTCGTAACCGGGTTCATTGGCGCGTCGCAGTCGTTCGGCATGATCAACCTGATGACGAACGGTGGTCCGGGGCGGGCGACGACGGTGCTTTCCTATTACATCTACCAGAACGGGTTCCAGTTCTATCGCTTTGGCTATGCCGCGGCGTTGGCCTGGTTCATGTTCGCGGCGGTGCTGGTGCTGACCCTCCTGCTCTGGTGGGTGCAGCGGCGCGCGGTGACCTATGACTAGGAGGAAGCGACCATGGCCCAGGTAACGACTGGCCGGTGGACCATGCCGTGGCGCGGCCGGCGCGACCGTCCCAAGGCGGTGCGGTCGAGCAGCGAACGCACCCGCTGGATCATCATTTCGATCGTCATGTGGGCGGTGGCATTGCTGTTTCTGATGCCATTTGCCTGGATGATCGTCTCATCGTTGAAACGCGATATCGACGTGTTTCGGTTGCCGATCCGCTGGATTCCGGACCCGCTCTCGTTCAAGAGCTATATCCGGATCTGGACCGGGCCGCACCCGTTTCCGCAGTTCGTGATGAACTCGCTGCTCGTGGCCGGGGCGCGGGTGATCGGGGAACTGTTCACGGCCTCGCTGGCGGCCTACGCCTTCGCCCGGATGCGGTTCCGGGGACGTGATTTCCTGTTCCTGATCTACGTCAGCACCCTGATCATTCCGTACCAGATGCTGCTGGTGCCGCGATTCATCCTGTACCGCGAGCTGCACATTTTCGACACGCTCTGGGCACTGATTCTGCCCGGCATGTTCACGGTGTTCGGCACGTTCCTGCTGCGCCAGTTCTTCCTGACGATTCCGGAAGACCTGTCAGATGCGGCCAGGCTGGATGGCGCCTCCGAGTTCCAGATCTACCGGCAGATCATCCTGCCGCTTTCGCGTCCGGCCCTGGCTTCGCTGGCGATCCTGGCGTTCGTCTGGAGCTGGAACGATTACGAAACGCCGTTGGTGATGCTGACCACCGAGTCGCGCTTCACGATTCCGCTCGGCCTGACACGGTACATGGATGAAGGGGGTGGGTTCAGCCCGTCGCTGATCATGGCCGGGGCGGTGTCGTCGGTGGTGCCGGTGCTGGTGATCTTCCTGCTGCTGCAGCGGCAATTCATCGCGGCGCTGGCGCGGTCGGGGATGAAGGGGTGAGGCGAGCAAAAGAAAATAGAAAACAGGAAATAGAAAATAGGACGAGACAATGTAAAGGGGAAGGTACGTGAGTGGGCATGTGAACGTGAGCGGGGTGTTTCCGCACCTGACGGTGAAGGCCGACCAGGTGCCGAAGCGGTCGGAGACCGGGATCGGGGCGTTGCTGCCGTGGGCGGGCAAGCTCTGGATGGTGTCGTACGTGGCGCATCTGGCGCGGAGTGGGTCCGGGACCGGGTTGTGGTCGATCGATGACCACATGAACATCGAGAAGCATCCGCAAAGTGTGGTCGGCACCTATGCCAACCGGATGATGCATGCGCCGTCGGACCAGATCCTGATCGGTCCGCACGTGATCGACCACCAGGGGAATGTCCGGACGGTGGACATCTTCGGTGAGCACCGGTTGACGGCGACGATGGAGCATCCCGACGAGCCCGAGACGAAGGTGCTGACGCTCTCGATGGAGGGGTTGCTGTTCGAGCTCGACCTGGAGACGTTGCAGGCAACCCAAGTCGCCGACCTGATGGCCGAACTCGACGTGCCGGAGACGGCCTACGCCCACTTCAAGGGTGGCTACACCAGCGGCAAGCGGATCTACGTGGCGAACAACACCTACGAGGATGCCGATTTCCTGGGGACTGCCAGCGATGGCCGGTTGGCCGAATTCGATGGCTCCAGCTGGTCCATCGTCGAGCAGAAACCGTTCGTCGAAATCAACGGCCGCAAGAATATGGGTGAGGCGGTTTTCGCGACCGGCTGGGACAACGCCTCGGCCATCCTCAAGGTGCAGGTGAATGGGATTTGGTCCACCTATCGGCTGCCGAAGGCCAGCCATACCTTCGACCACATGTGGACGACCGAGTGGCCGCGGATTCGGGAGGTCGAGAGCGAACGCTTCCTGATGGATGCGCACTTCATGTTCTACGAGCTTTCGCCGCTGGTCTACGACGACAAGGTTTGGGGGGTGCGGCCGATTTCGACCCACCTGCGGATCATTCCCGACTTCTGCTCCTGGCGGGGCATGCTGGTGCTTTCCGGCAACCAGGTGACACCGATCATGGACAGCAACCTGCTGGC
>CAZNQC010000127.1:5886-11127 GCA_964574825.1 uncultured Sphaerobacteraceae bacterium
GGGTTCCACACGTTCCCGGAGGGATTCAGCGCGCATTGGGTGCGGATCACGGCCAGTGCCGATTGCACCGGCTCGGCCCAATTCACCTATACCTGAGGCCGTTTGCAGAGGGATGCAGGCCAACCAAATGGGGAAGCCCTGGATTGAGCCGGCCCTACGGAAACGATGAAGGCGATGCACCTGGCCAGTGCATCGCCTTCATCGCTGGACCACGGGAGATTCCTGGTGGCGGGCTCCGGTCGTCGTTGAGCGGTGACCCCAACTCGGAGTCCGGGGGAGGATACGTTCCATCCTCCCCCGGCGAGACGAGCGTTACTGATGGGTCATGGCGACACGCAGCAGATCCTCGGGTTGGATCAGGTGGCTATGGTCGTCGTCACCGGTGTCGATCCGCACCCAGTCGACCTTGCCGGTAAAGGCGTTGCCCGGTCCATTGGGATAGAGAGATGAGACCCGGGTCGCAGTGTCGGAGCCAACATCCGTGGTTTCGTCCATCGAAAAGGTGAACGGTTCGGTGGCATCGACCCGGCCCGATCCGACGGCGGCGCCATCGACATAGAGGGTGATGGTTCCACCCTTGCCGAGGCCACCTCCGTCGTAGGCGAACTCGGCCCGCACCTGGTGGGTGCCGGCCGAAAGGGGAGCGTCGCCGACGATGTTGAACTCCTTGAAGCCATAGGCGTTGTAGCAGAAGGCTGGTTTACCCTCGGTGACGAACAGGCTCCAGCCACCGAAGGCGCCGCCCTGGGCGATCAGGACCCCGGCCGCGTCGGATTCCGGTATCTCGGCTTCGGCCGTGACAGTGAAGGACTTGTTCTTGACGCTGATGACGGAGTTTTCGCTGAGGCGCTTCATGCCGCGATAGAAGACCTGCGAGTCACCCGAGATCAACTGTGGGCGTCCGGCGAGTTCCGGGTTGAAGCGTTCGCCAGAGCGGTCGTCGAGCGGCAGCACGTTGTAGCGAGCGGCTTCGATCAGGAAGAGGCGCTGGAGTTCGTGGAGCTTGTCGGGGTGCTCGGCCGAGACATCCCTGGCCTGGGTCCAGTCGGTAGTGGCGTCGTAGAGCTCCCATTTGTCATCGTCGAAGGCCGGGTTACCCATTTCCTGGGCACTCAGCCAGGGCACCTTGTGGAGCGTCACGGCTGACCAGCCCTTGTGATAGATGCCACGGTTGGTGAACATCTCGAAGTACTGGGTCTGATGCTGCTCGGCAGCGTCCGCGTCGTCGAACGAGTAGATCATGCTGGTGCCGTGCATGGGTTCCTGGGTGACGCCGTTGACCTGTGTGGGGGCGGGGAGTCCGGCAGCCTCCAGCACCGTGGCGGCAACATCGATGACGTGGGTGAATTGATTGCGGACCTCACCACGTGCTTCGAAGCCATTGGGCCAGTGGACGATCGTGCCGTTGCGCGTGCCGCCCCAATGCGAGCCGACCTGCTTGGTCCACTGATAGGGCGTGTCCATGGCGTGCGCCCAGCCGACGGCGTAGTGGTTGTAGGTGCTGGGGGTGCCGAGTTCGTCGATATGCTCGACCATGTACTCGGGAGTTTCGAGTGCCAGGGCGTGATTGATGGTGAGGTATTCGTTGGTGGTGCCCTGGAAGTTGCCTTCGGCGGAGGCGCCATTGTCACCAATGATGAAGTAGATGAGGGTGTCATCGAGCACACCGAGTTGCTCGATGGCGTCGATCAGCCGGCCGGTGTGATGGTCGGCATATTCCAGGAAGCCGGCGTAGACTTCGGCCTCGCGAGCCATCACCGGGTACAGGGCGGGATCCATCTCGTCCCAGGCGGGAATGCCCGGTGAGCGTTCGGTCAACTCGGCGGATTCGGGAATGACCCCGAGTTCCTGCTGGCGAGCGAAGGTGCGTTCACGCAGCTTGTCCCACCCGTCGTCGAACTGGCCCTTGTATTTGTCGGCCCACTCCTTGGGGACATGGTGTGGAGCATGGGTCGCACCGGGGGCGAAGTAGGCGAAGAATGGTTTGTCTGGTGTCAGCGCCTTCTGCGAGCGGACCCAATCGATGGCCTTGTCGGTCATGTCGTCCATGAAGTGGTAGCCCTCTTCGGGGCTTCCCCAGGGTTCGACCGGGTTGGTGTTTTCGTAGATACCGGGATACCACTGGTTGGTTTCGCCGCCAATGAAGCCATAGAAGTATTCCATCCCGTTGCCTGGTGATGGCCACGAGTGGAATGGTCCCTGAGGGCTGGTTTCCCAAACGGGAACTTCGTGGCACTTGCCGAACTGGGCGGTGGCGAACCCGTTGAGTTTGAGGACTTCGGCCAGCGGGGCACAGGTGTTGGGCCGCAGCGAGTTGTACCCCGGGGCGGAGGTGGCAATTTCGGTGATGCCACCCATCCCCACCGTGTGGTGATTGCGTCCGCTCAACAAGGCGGCGCGGGTTGGCGAGCAGAGGGCCGTGGTGTGGAACCGGGTGTATTTCAGGCCGTTGCCCGCCAGGCGTTCCGCGGTTGGCATGTTGACTGGCCCACCGAACGCTGACGATGCCCCAAATCCGACGTCATCCAGCAGGACGACCAGCACGTTGGGGGCACCGGCGGGCGGGCGGAGCGGGGTGATCGGCGGGAAGGTGGTGTCGGGGTCCTTGGCGTCGTAGGTCACGAGGCCGGTGTAACGAATGTCGGGGATGGGCAGGATGGTGCGGGACTGGGAAACAGGTGTGCTGCTCATAGTGTTTCCTTTCGAGCCTGACAGGACGCTGCCGGACGTGCGATGCGCTACATCGCCCACTCTCTCCATTATTGGCAGGCGGCCGGTCGAACCTAGGCTGAAAACGGCGTAAAAAGGAATGAGGCGCGCGGTGATCACGTGAAGGCATCGATCGGCAACCTGCTACTTTGTCCCGTTGATCTGGCATCGAGCTACGGCACAATGGTGGCTGGATCATCCGGCGCCGAGCGTGTTGCCGGTTCGCCCGTGGACCATCAGGTTCCGCCCGCTCAAGGACTTCGTTGCCCATGACGCACTTGTCCCGTCGTACCCTGCTTGCCCGATCTGCCGTCGCTGGCGCCATTGCTGCCGCCGGGAGGATGTCTTCCGGCTCAATGACGGCGCAAACGGCGACTCCGGCTGACGCCGAAGGAACTGCCTGGAATGGACGCCCGGCATTCGGCACCGAACACCAGGTGCGGGGTGAAGGTGGCGAACTGCGGGTCATTCAATGGCAGGCCCCAACGATGGCCAACGCCCAGCACTCGGTGGGGACCAAGGACCTGCTCATTGGCTCGCTGGTGCAGGAGCCGTTGATGAGCTACCTGCCGGACGGTTCGATCAGCCCGACGTTGGTGACCGAGGTGCCGACGGTGGAGAACGGTCTCCTGGCCGAAGACCTGCTCACCGTCACCTTCACGCTGCTGCCGGATGTGACCTGGTCGGATGGCACTCCGTTCACCTCCCGTGACGTTCAGTTCAGCTGGGAGTGGATCACCAACCCGGAGAACGCCGCGATTCAGTACGCCACCTGGGACACGATCGACGCCATTGATACACCCGACGAGTTGACGGCCGTCGTCACGTTCCGGGCACCATCGGCGGCCTGGTTCGAGCCGTTCGTTGGTGGAACGACCGGCCCGATTCTGCCTGCCCATGCCTTCAACGACGAGCCCCTGGCCAGTAACAATCCCGACTTCCTGCTCTATCCGCTTGGCACTGGTCCGTTCGTGATTACGGAATTCCAGCCAAATGACCGGGTTCACCTGGTGGCCAACGAGCATTACCGTGAACCGAACAAGCCGTTCTTTGCTTCAATTGAGATCAAGGGCGGGGGTGATCCGGCCTCGGCGGCGCGGGCCGTGCTGCAAACCGGTGACTACGACTATGCCTGGAACCTGCAGGTCGAGCCAGTTGTCCTCGAAGACCTCGCCGGTGGGGACGATGCGCCGGGTCTGCTCGTCTCGCAGCAGGGGGTGGGTATCGAGCGGATTCACGTCAACTTCAGCGACCCGCACACCGAGGTTGATGGCCAGCGGTCGGAAGCGAACACACCGCATCCGTTCCTGACCGATCCGGCGGTGCGCCAGGCGATGGCGCTGGCGATTCCGCGCCAGGTGATCGTCGATGAATTCTTCGGGCTGGCTGCCCGGCCGACCGCCAACATCCTGACCGGGCTGGAGTTCTTCGAATCGCCGAACACGTCGTGGTCCTACGACCCCGATGCCGCCAACGCCCTGCTCGATGACACCGGGTGGGGGCGCAATGGTGATGTGCGTGAGAAGGACGGCGTTCGGCTGGTACTGACCTATGCCACGTCGATCAATGCCGTGCGCCAGAAGACCCAGCAGGTGGTCAAGGCCGCGCTGGAAGCGATCGGCTTTGAGGTGCGGCTGGTCCAGATCGATGCTGGCACCTTCTTCGACAGTTCGCCCGGCAACGATCAGAACATCGGCCACAACTACTGGGATATCGCGATGTACTCGAATAGCCCGTCGTCGCCGGTGCCGGTCTCGTTCATTGCCGGATGGTATGCCGGTCCCGACAACGAGCATTTTGCTCAGGCCAGCAACGACTGGCAGGGCCGCAACTACCAGCGGTACGCCAATCCGGCCTTCGACGCGACGTTCGAGCAACTGGAGCGGGCTGCCACGCTGGAAGAGGCTGGTGACCTCCTGATCGATCTCAACGACATCCTGATCGAGGATGTCGCCGTGATTCCGCTCGTCAACCGGCCGGCAGACACCTATGCGATCTCGAAACGGCTGGTGGCGGAGAACATCGCGATCGGTGCCGGGTTCGAACTGAACTACTGGAACGCGGCCAACTGGCGGACCGTACCGGACGTCGAGTAAAGAGAAGGGGCGTCAGTCCCGGCGTCTGATTTCCTGCAAGCCCCGCTGGAGTGCAGTTCCGTAAATCCAGAGATCTCCACTGTAGGCAATGGCGCGGAAGCCTTCCGCGATGTGCTGCCGGGCCGTCGCGACGTCAGCGGCCATGATGCCGGGTGTCTTGCCGTGGCGCTGGCAGGCGGCGAGCACCTCGGCGACCGCTTCGCGATAGCGCGGGTGGTCGAACTCGCCGGGAATGCCCAGTGACGCCGAGAGATCGAAGTGGCCGATCCAGAGGACGTCGATCCCGTCGGTGGCGGCGATCGTGTCCACGTTCTCCACGCCGGTCTCGGTCTCGATTTGGGCGATCAGGAGGAGACGCTCGTTGGCAGCCGTCATCTTGGCCACGATGTCGCCGCCGGTGTAGTCGTCGTGGGCCAATCCGAAGGCTGAGCCGCGT
>CAZNQC010000128.1:0-4167 GCA_964574825.1 uncultured Sphaerobacteraceae bacterium
AAACACCCCGTCGAAGTCGTTGTAGGTGGGCATGCCGATGGTCAGGAGAGGCATGAGACGGGCTCCTGGTTGGATCTTGCCGGCCGGTCGTGGCATGGTCCAGAGCGATCGGCTGCCGGGAAGGACAACATTGGAGACGGCGGCCGACGCTTTCCTGGAACGACAAAGCCCGAAACCGTTGTGGCTTCGGGCTTTGATCCAGACAGTGGTAGCGCATAGGGGATTCGAACCCCTGATCTCCGCCTTGAGAGGGCGGTGTCCTGGGCCGCTAGACGAATGCGCCGCGACGGTAGGGAATCATAGCAGCGAGACCGGCCTTTCGCAACCTACGGCGCGAGCCGGATGACGTCCCAACCGGCAGGTGTGAGGTCGTAGCGGAGGCGATCGTGCAGGCGATTTGGCCGCCCCTGCCAGAACTCGATCATGCGGGGGATGATGCGGTAGCCACCCCAGTTGGCCGGGCGCGGAATTGGATCGCCGGATGCCTCCAGTTGCTCGAACCGGGTTTCCAGCCAGGCCCGGCTCGGGACCGGTTCACTCTGGGGCGAGGCAGCGGCGCCGATCTGGCTGCCCCGGGGCCGGATCGCGAAATAGGCGTCGGATTCGTCCGCGCTGACCTGCTCCACCGTTCCTTCGATCCGCACCTGCCGCTCCAGCGGGAGCCAGGTGAACACGGCGGCGGCCACCGGGTTGGCTGCCAGGTCGCGACCCTTGCGGGAATCGTAGTTGGTGTAGAACACGAGTCCGTTCGCATCGAGCTCCTTGAGCAGGACCGTGCGAGCCGAAGGGTGGTTGTGCTGGTCCACCGTTGCCAGGACCATCGCATTGGCTTCGATCACCGAGAGTTCACGGGCTCGGGCGATCCACAGATCGAGCATCTGGATGGGATCGGCGAGGGCGTCCACGAAATCGAGTGCCTCCAGTTGATAGTCGCGCCGCATGTCGCTGAGTTGGCCGGTCATCTGTGTCTCTGCATCCTGGGTCAAGGAATCCCCGCGACGAGGGCCGCGGACTGCCAATCAGGATAGCCGATGCCAGGCGATTGGACGATTGTGACCGGGTGGCGTCAATGACGGCCGTCGGCGACACTCTGACCCAGATACTGGATGCGGGCGTTGCAATGAGGGACAGGGATATGCGATCGCTGGCTGGTTCGATCAGGACATTCGTGATTGTCGTCGTCGCCTTGGCGGCTGTGGTTGGCGTCACGGCGTCGAGTGCGGCGCAGCCGGCAGCAGAGTGCCCGTTCGCGCCGCTGACGTTGCCGCTGTTCGCGGCCTCACCTGCGGCGGATGTGGCCGCGACCCCGGTGGCGGTGACCGAGGCGCCCGTGCTGGATGAGGCCGCAGCCACGTCCGCCATGGAGGTGATTGTTTCGTGCTCCAACAGCGGCGATCCGGCGATTGCCTATTCCATCTTTACCGATCGCTATCTGGCCAGCCTGTTCGCCAATCCGGATGAAACCTACCTGCCGGCCTTCGAGCAGCAGATCGACCAGGGGGCTGTGCAGCCCGATCGCTCGCTGGTGCTGGCAGAGATCGTTTCGGTCACGTCCTTGCCGGATGGCCGGGTGGAGGTCGTCGCGACCACCACGACCAACGGGACGAGCTACACCGATACCTTCGTGCTGGCCTGGGTGGATGGCTCCTGGCTGATCGATGACGTGACAGAGTTCGATTCCGCGCCATAGGTCCCAAACCGTAGACCCCTGCGAGGCCCTGTACGACAATAGTCAAGAATTGAGGGGCGATGAGCGCCCGGTTCGTTGGCAGCGACGACGTTGTCGGGAGGATCACGCATGGTAACGTTACGGCAGGCACCTCCACGCGAAGAGGACGAAGGAATTGGCCTGGCAGCGGCGGACATCGCCACGCTGCAGGAGATCGAACGGAGGGTGCTGTGGCTCTCGACGTTGATGGTGCATCACGCCAACAACGTGCGGGAGAACCCGGACAAGCCAACCAAGGTCGGCGGTCACCAGGCCAGCTCGGCTTCGGTGGTCACGATCCTGACCGCGCTCTACTTCCACTTTCTCCAGGCTGGCGATCGAACGTCGATCAAGCCGCACGCCTCACCGGTGTTCCATGCCTGCCAGTACCTCCTTGGCCGGCTCGATCGCAAGTACCTGACGACCCTGCGTGAAATCGGTGGCCTGCAGTCGTACCCCTCCCGCACCAAGGATCCCGATCCGGTTGACTTCTCGACGGGTTCAGTCGGCCTTGGCGCCGTGGCACCTGTCTTTGCGGCGCTCTCGGCCCGGTACTCCGAGCTGAAGTTTGGCGAGGTGACGTCGAACCGCTTCATCTCATTGATGGGCGATGCCGAGCTCGATGAAGGTAATGTCTGGGAGACGGTGGCTGAAGAAGCCATCCAGGGCCTCGGCAACGTCATCTGGATCGTCGACCTCAACCGGCAGAGTCTCGACCGGGTGATTCCGGGGATCAAGGCGGCCCGGCTGAAGCGGTTGTTCGCCGGGGCTGGCTGGACCGTACTCGAAGCCAAGTACGGTACATCGCTCGAAGCGGCGATGAGCGGTCCGAACGGTGAGGCACTGCGGACGCGGATCGACACCATGTCGAACGAGGAATACCAGGCGCTGATTCGCGTCACCGATGGGGAAGAACTCCGGCGGCGCCTGGCTGGTGTGGCTGACCGCGACTGGCGGAACGGCATTCTGGATGCGGTGGCGCACATTCCCGATGATGAACTGCAAACCCTGGTCGGGAATCTTGGTGGGCACGACCTGCCGCGTTTGATCCAGGTGCTGAATGAAGCCGACCAGGTGAAGGACGCGCCGGTCGTCATCTTTGCCTACACGGTGAAGGGCTATGGGCTCGCCTTTGCCGGCGATCCGATGAACCATTCGCAGTTGCTGACGACTCCACAGCTCGATCAGCTGCGGGAGGATTTCGGGATCGATTCGGCCCGGGAATGGGATGCGTTCCCACTGGACTCCGAGGCTGGCAAGTGGTGCATGCACATGGCCGAACGCCTGCATCAGGATCACCAGCCGGTCTCGCTCGATCCTGCGGTCGTGCCGGACGAGGTGGAGGTGCGTCACCCGAAGCAGACATCGACCCAGGAAGCCTTCGGGCGGACGATGCTGCGCCTGGGCGAACTGCCGACGGTGGGCGAACGGATCGTCACGATGTCGCCGGACGTGGCGACCTCAACCCACCTGGCGGGGTGGATCAACAAGGCTGGAGTGTTCTCGCTGGAGGAATCGCACGACTACGAGTCGGGGGAGCGGCGGATGCTGCGGTGGCAGCCATCGCCGCAGGGCCAGCACATCGAGCTTGGCATTTCCGAAATGAACCTGTTCATGGCACTGAGCCAGTTTGGCCTGAACGAGGAGCTTTCCGGACAACCCTTGATTCCGGTGGGCACGGTCTACGATCCGTTCATTTGCCGTGGCCTGGATGCCCTGATCTATGGGCTCTACATCAACTCCCGGATGATCTTTGCCGGAACCCCGGCTGGCGTGTCGCTGTCGCCGGAGGGTGGGGCGCATCAGAGCGCGGTGACCCCGTCACTGGGCATCGAGCTGCCGCACCTGATCTCCTACGAACCAGCCTTTGGCCGCGAAGTCGACTGGGTGATGCTGCAGGCGTTGCGCGAGTGCGTGGATCGCGAACATGGCCGCTCGACGTATCTGCGCCTGTCAACCAAACCGATCGACCAGAGCCTGCTCGACGAACCCATGGCGCGGTTGGGCGAGCACGAGTTGCATCGCCATGTGCTGGCTGGCGGCTATCGCCTGATCGACCGGAACGTGGCGACGCCTGGCCTCCCGGATGCCGATGTGGTGCAGATTGCAGTCGGCGGGATCATGGTGCCGGAAGCCGTGGAGGCGGCGCGGAGACTACAGGCTGAGGGTGTTGCCGCCAATGTGATCGTGGTGACCAGCCCGGACCGGCTCTACGCCGCCGTGCGGGAAGCACGCCGGGGACAGATGCGTGATGTCCGCACCCGGCTCGATCTCGGGCACCTTGAGACACTGTTCCCCGCCAACGAGCGACGTGCTCCAATCGTGACGGTACAGGATGGCGCATCGCACTCGCTCGCGTTCCTGGGATCGGTCTGGGGCGTGCCAGTGGTGCCACTGGGAGTCGACGAGTTCGGCCAGTCGGGGGCACGTCAGGCCCTCTACGAGAAGGTCGGAATCGA
>CAZNQC010000128.1:4267-11108 GCA_964574825.1 uncultured Sphaerobacteraceae bacterium
TACGGGTCCGCCTCTAACGTTGGGGATGTAGGGCGTCTCGGCCCCAGCGCTCATGAAAGACGCTTCCCGATCGCCAATCGCTGGGGTCTGTGACGCCTCCACGACGGGCGCCAAGCGAGTTCCACGATCTCGGACTCAATTGAGGCGAGGCTGGAGTCAGGTTGCAGGCGGTGGTCAGCCTTCGGCGGCAACAGGATCGTCCGTCGCGGATGGGGCTACCCGATCGACCGGAAAGGGAATGACGGCCCCGGTGCCCTTGTAGGCATTCTTGATGGTCTGGCGCAGGAACTGCAGGAACTCATCATCACCGCGGGACCCCGACAGCCAGATCTGGAAGCCGGGCCGGCGCTGCATGCCGAGCAACCTGGCTCCGCCTGGTGCACGCCGCACCCCAGTGAACTCGGTCCAGCGCCGGAAGGTGCCCAAACCGAGACGGATACCCGAATCCGTCAGCGTGTACTTCACCGGAATCGCGATCAGCAGCAAATCGGAGACGATCGGAATCGCCAGGGTCCAGAGCGGGAGGTCACCGCGGAAGACAAGGTAGCCGCCGATGGCCAGCGCGAGGATCCCCGGCAGACTGTGCATGCGGAGTCGTGCCAGCAACGGGAGTGGCACTTCGAGCAGGGTGCTGCCCTGCAGACGGTTGGCGCCCGGGCGAATCAGGCGCGCCCAGGTGATCAGAATGACGATGGGAAGGAGCAGGACGATAGGGTGCATGGCCGGGTTCCGTGGCGGGACGTGGGAAAGGGGAGGAAGGGCGGACGTCGAAGCGAGTCGATGCCAAAAGCGAGGAGGAGGAGTCCCGTCTTCTGAGTCCTATCCTACTACGTCTGAAACACGAAACTGGTTGCGTGGGGAGGTAGTCTCCACCCGCAACCAGTTCGATTTGTGATCTCTTGCACAATTGCAGTCAGGCAGCCTTGTGCATGTGAATGTCCCGAGGTCCGGATGATGTGTTAGTCGTGGTCGTGACCTTCATGATCCTCGTGGTCGTCGTCCTCGTCCTCGGAATCGCTGTCGTTGTCGTCTTCGAGCACATAGTCGCCGCTGGCGATGACGTGGAGGTCACTCAGGGCATCGAACACGCCGAACGTGAGATCCTCGAAGGCCACGTCGCCGCGAATGTAGGCCACGAAGGCATCGGTCAATTCCTCGCCGATTTCCCGCGCCAGTTGCTCCTGTTCGGCGGTCTTGTCGTCGTTGGTGGCGGTGTTGTCGGTCATGTCCTGAAACCCTCTCTGGCCTGGATGGTCACGCTCTACTGCCCCGCTGGCAGATTCATCACGATGATAATCGGTCATTGGTTGTAACCTGTGCCACCGTTGCTGCGTTCTGTGGGGGAGTGCGCGATCCCAATCAAGGCCGGATCGGCCGTGCGGGATGGACACAACGCGCTACACTCTGTCCGTTATGCACGGGCTGGCCGGACGTGCCTGCCCCGACGCGAGTCTCGCACCTGTCGCCCGCATCCCCTTGCCGGATGCAGCATCCCTGTCCTGGAGACGCCTTCGTGGTCACCGGCTCCCCTTCCGCGGCCCTGTATGACGCGCCGCCCACCAGTTCGACGCGCAGCCGAGGGATTTCGCTCGAAGCCCTGGCCTGGATCGTCCTCATCCTCGTCGCCATCGTCACGCGGTACTGGAACCTCGAGTACCGCACCCTCCATCACGACGAGTCGATCCATACGTACTACTCCTGGTTTTTCGCCACGGGCGAGATTCCGTATGTTCACAACCCGCTCTCGCACGGACCGTTCCTGTTCCACGCCAACGCCCTGATCTACTTCCTCTTCGGCGACACCGACGCCACTTCGCGCTTTCTTCCCGCCCTGACCGGCGTGCTGCTGGTGGCCGCGCCGTGGCTGCTGCGAGGCAACCGGTTCCTCGGTCGCTGGGGCGCTCTCGCCGCGGGCTACATGCTGCTGCTCTCGCCGTCGTTCCTCTACTACACGCGCTACATCCGGCACGATCCGTACACCTGCCTCGGCGCGCTGTTGCTCACGATCTGCATCTTCCGGTACATCGAGCGGCCGCAGCGCCGGTGGATGTTTGCCGCCTTCCTGACAGTCGCCTTCCTGCTGACCAATCACGAGATTGCCTTCGCGATCCTGCTCGCCTTCGTTGGCGTCATCTTCGTCGGGTTGCTGTGGGGATCGCTGCGGCCGCTGGTGCCAGTGGTGCTGGCAACGGCAGGCGCAGGGGTGCTGCTGCTGGCGGCCCGGCGGATTCTCGACTGGCCACCGACGCCGGACATTCCCTGGAGCAATCCCACCCCGGCCCAGCAGACCCAGTACTACCAGGACCTGCTGTCCAACCCCTTCATCATCGCGGCGCTGGCGGTGGGGATTGGCTTCCTGGTTGCCTGCTGGGTAGTCATGCGCAACTCGGTGCGCGACCGGGTGGGCGAGGACGGCTACCTGGAGGCGATTTTCGGCCACAGCAAACCCGGATCGCTTGAACGCGGTGTGCTGACCGCATTGAAGGACTGGGAAGGGCTGGTCATCGGCCTGGTGGTCCTCGCCTTCACCTTCTTCGCCTTCTTCACGACGCTCTTCACCAACCTCGATGGGATTGCCACCTCAACGTATGCCACGGACGGCACCCTGCTCTACTGGCTCGGCCAGCACGACGAGCGACGGGGCAACCAACCCTGGTTCTACTTCATCACCGAATCGTTCCAGTATGAGTGGTTGGCGATCTTCCTCTGCACGATTGCCTCGGCGATGGTGGTCTGGCGGCTGGTCAAGGCTGCCCGCGGGGACCGAAGCTATTCGCGGCTCTTCTTCGCGGTGTATCTCTTTGTGTGGTTTGCGTTCCTGTTTGCTGTGCTCTCCTGGGCCGGGGAAAAGATGCCCTGGCTGATCATGCACTTCCTGCTGCCAGCCATCCTGCTCGGGGCACTCCTCTTCGACGAGGTCATGACCGGGGCGATCGCCTGGTCGAGCCGCCAACCAGCTGACCGGATCCTGGGCTTCACCCGCCGCCAGGTAGGATTCGGCATGGTTGGAGCCCTGATTGTGGTGGCCGGTGCCTGGTTCCTGGAAGCCGCGCGGTTGACCTACGGCACCTATGGCATGACCGGGATGGGTCCACGCACGCTGACCACGGCGGCTCTCAATGACTGGTGGCTGCTGGCCCTGATTCCGCTGGTTGGGTTGGCGTTGGTGATCTGCTGCTATCTGCTTGCCGGCTGGCGGCAGACGGCGAACGTCGTGGTCGCCACGGTGATCATCGTGGCCAGTCTCTTTCAGGTGCATACCGGGTTCCGATTGGCGTTCCTCGAAGGGGACATCGCCAAGGACACGTTGATCTACAACACGACCGCGCCCGACCTGAAGCAGATGGACGAGGATCTGACCGAACTCTCCTGGCTGGCGCTGGGCAACGACTCGCTGGAGATTGGCTACAACAGTTGCACGGCCTGGCCGCTGACCTGGTATTTCCGCGACAATCCTGGCGCCCGCCAGATCAGCGATAGCGATTTCAACAACCCCTCGACCCTCCCGCCCATCGTGATTGCCAACAATGATGGTGGCCGCAATTGCACGGCACCCAGCGAACTGGAGGGGTACACCGCGCAACCACTGGTGCTGCGCTGGCACGAACCTGAATATGCCATCTACCGGATGTTCGCGATTGCCCCGGAACTGACACCCTCGAGCTCGGCCTGGCAGCTGGAGGAGAATCCGCACGGCATCTGGGCCATCACGCAGTCGATCTGGGACAGTGTGTTGACCCAGACCACACCGGAAGGCAACCAGCGGTTGTTCCGGCTCCTCTTCTACCGTGAAAACCCGGAAGGGCTGAACCCGTATCGTTTCACGCTCTTCGTTCGCAATGACCTGTTGCCTTTCTACAACGATATTCGTTATGGCGAGTAGTTCCACGCCACGGAAGGATGAGATGGTGACCGTTTCCGATGCGCCCGGCGACACCTCGCGCAGCAACGAGATCACGGCCCCGTTGCCGGAGGCTGGCTCGTCCCCGCTAGACCATCGTCTCGACCTCGGCCGGCTTGGCTGGTTCGGCATCTGGTCGGCGGTCATCGTGCTGGTGGCTGTCGCGTTGCGGTTCGCCAACCTCAATGCCTACGTCCTCTCCCAGCGCGAGGGTGACTGGGCCTACGACGCCTGGATCCTGTACACCGGACGCCCAATGCCGAGCGGGCAATCGCTACCGGTGATCTCTCCCCTGTTCACTCTCCTCCAGACCGCAATGTTCTTTCTGTTCGGGGTGACCGATGCCATTGCGCGATCCGGCGGCGTGATCGTGGGGATCGGTCTGGTGCTGCTGGTCTTCGCGCTGCGACCCTGGCTCTCCCGACCTGTGGTGCTGGGCATGGCGACCCTGGCGGCGGTGTCGCCGACACTGGTTTTCGCCTCGCGGACGATCGATCCCGCGATCCTGATCGTGTTCTTCGCCATGCTGGCGGTAGTGGCGTTGCTGCGGGCTGGCCTGCGTGATTCGTCCCATGCGTCGTTGTGGGCGGCGGTGCTGGGTGTCGCGGCGGGCGGCATGATTGCCTCCGGACCCGAAGGCATCACCAGCATTATCGCCATTGCGATTGGTATCGCTGTCGCAGCCGGTGGAGATGGTCGCCGCGATGACGACGGACGACAGGGTCCGGTCGCCAGCGGTGTCGGCGCCATCATGGGGCATACCAGGGCGTTGGGGGCGCTGCTCGGCGGCTTCGTCGTCATGGTGCTGCTGGCCTTCTCACGGCTGTTGTCGAATGCGGCGGCCCTCGAAGGCTTCCTGACCACGTTCCGCGACTGGGGCCGGATGATGGCGACCCAGACTTCGACGACGCCAACCCAGTTCTTCCTCTACGCATCGTTGCTGTACGAGTTCATCGCGGTGGTCTTCGCCATCGTGGCGGTGGTGACCCGGGCGCAGGAAACGTCGAGCGATGGTCGCCGCCGGTTGGAACCAACGCTGCTGGTGGTCTGGTTCGTCGCGGCATTGATCCTCCAGAGCCTCGCCTCTGGCCGCCAGCCCGACCAGACGGTGATCGTGACCCTGCCGCTGGTGCTGCTGGGTGGCATGGGTTTGGGCCGCATGTTCGAGCGGATGCCGTGGGGCGCGGTGTTCTCCTCGCGCGCGGGCGTGTTGCTGGTTGGCATGTTCGGGTTGGTGATTGGCCTGATCGGCGTCGTCACCCTCATCGCGCGCGCCAACGATCCCGGCCAGGCTGCGAACTCGCCGTGGCTGCGGGTGCTCTTCATCCTGCTGATTGTGGTGGTGCCGTTCACCTACCTGATCGTGACCGAGCGAGCCCGCTCGCGCTATGGCGGCCTGGCCGGTTGGTCGGCGCTGGTCGTGATTGCGGCGCTGCTTGGCGTGTACACGGTGCGCACGACGACCCAGCTGGCCTACGTGCGGGCGGATACCGGCGTTGAGATGATCGCCCAGCGGGTGCCAACACAGAGTGTCCGGGCGTTCGTCGACCAGACCCTGCGCCTGTCGCGCGACCTCTCGCTCACCGAAGTCTCAAACAGCGACAACACCGGTTCGTACGGGCTCAGCATCGCCGTGGATCCAGCCGTCGAAGCGCCATTCACCTGGTACTTCCGCGAGTTCAACAATCTCACCGTGACGGGTCCCGCTGGCTGGAACAACGCCGACATGGTGATCGCACCGACCAATGAGGGCATGGAGAACGCCGGGTACGTGGTCGAATCGCGCACGTGGCTGAATCGCGTGCCGCCGTCCTACGAGAGCCTGAAGCTGGGTTCGATCGTGTCGACGCTCTTCTCGCCAAGTGAGTGGTACGACGCCTGGCGCTTCGTGATGTATCGGGACCTGACCACCGATCCGATCCCCGAACAACTCAGCGTGGGCTACACCTTCCGTCTCGCCAACCAGATGAACCCGAGCGCCGGACCATTCGACCTCTACACCGGCCAATCTCTCGGTCCCGGCACGGCACTCGGCCAGCTGAACCTGCCGACCGGCATCGCGATCTCGAATGACGGAGAGGTGATCTACATCGTCGACTCCGGTAACCAGCGGATCCAGCGGTTTGCCAGCGACGGCTCGTTCATCGGGGCCTGGAGCGCCGAGGAGGACTCGCGGCGCGGACTTGGCTGGTTCGCCCCGGCCAATCAGGGGGCAAGTGACATCGTGGTCGGCCCGGACGGGTTGATCTACGTGGCCGATACCTGGAACCACCGGGTGATGGTGCTCGATGCCGAGGGGAACCTGGTCCGCGAACTGGGTCGAGCCGGTGAGGTGACCGATACCAACAATTCCACCGATCCGACAGTGTCTCCCGGACTCTTCTACGGTCCGCGCGGCATCGCCATTGCCGACGGCGAGATCTTCGTGACCGACACCGGCAATGAACGCGTGCAGGTGTTCGCGTCAGACGGCACGTTCCTGCGGGCATTTGGCGGAACGGGTTCCGAGGCGGGGCAACTGTTGGAGCCGGTGGGCATTGCCATCGGCCCGGACGGCCTGGTCTACGTCGCGGACACCGGCAACCAGCGGATCAGCGTCTTCCAGCTGGACGGAACGCCGGTCAGCCAGATTCCGGTGCCAGAGTGGGCGGGCCAATTCGGGCAGCAGTCCTTCATGCGCTTTGGCCCGGATGGCCTCCTGTACATCACCTCTCCCGGGAACGGCTACGTGCTGGTCTGGAACGGCGCTGCCTTCACCCAGGTGGCGCAGGGCGTAGTGGGCTCTCCGGTGGGGATCACGTTCACGTCCGACGGCGAGTTGCTGGTGACGGATACCGCGGCCAGCAAGGTCGGAGAGACATCGGTGACGTTGCCGGACGGGTTTGCCGAGGGTTCCGGGACGCCAGTCGGGGAAGCGACCCCGGTGGGTTCGCCAGTAGC
>CAZNQC010000129.1:0-2723 GCA_964574825.1 uncultured Sphaerobacteraceae bacterium
GCGTCGTTGAAGACAGTGACACGTTCGTCCATCGTGTGAGCGAACGCCTGGGCGAGCAACGGATATTCGGTCGATCTCTTCAGGTAGATTTCTGCCAGTTCCGCTTCGTCCTCCGTGGGGCCCGACTGTTCCTCGATTGCACACGTCATCACGAAGAAGACCGAGGCCAGCATCACCACCCGCGCCTGGCGCAGGTCGACGCCCGCGGTGGTGAGTGATTGCAACGTGAGTTCGTAGATCCGCATCAGGGTGCGTCCCGGATCGAAGTGCACCCCCACCACCACCCGCGCGCCATCCCGGCGGCTGAGCAGGGCCGTTCGCAACCGATGACAGACGTCGGTCAGCCATGCCTGCCACGGCTGATCGTCCCGCCGGGCCTCCAGCGTCGCGAATTCGGCGTGCAGAATCGACTCCGCCATGTAGTCGATCAACTCCGCCTTGTTCTCGAAATACCAGTAGAGCGTGGGTGCCTTCAGGCCAAGCTTAACCGCCAGCTTGCGGAGGGTCAGGTCATTCAGGCCAACCTCATCCAGCAGATCGAGCGCAACGGACACGATCCGCTGCCGCTCGCTGGCCCGTTCGGCATCGCGGGCGGCCACAAGCTGGTTGGCCCGCTCGAACCGCTCGTCGATACGCTGGCGCTGCGCATCGAGCCGGGCTTCCATCTCCTGCCGGCGGATTTCGAGCCGGGACAGCTCTTCTTCAAGTCGTTCGTGCTGGTTCTGTCTATCATCGTTCATGGGCATAGTGTACCTGTTGACGAATGTCTCTACCAGTGTTAGATTCGTCGTGCATTACTCGTCTAACAGTGTTCGAGACCATCCACATGAATCACTCACCCACCACACACCACCTGGCCGTCGATGCCCGGGACCTCGTCAAGATTTTCGGCAACCATCGCGCCGTTGACGGCGTCACGCTGCAGGTCCCACCCGGCATGATCTATGGCGTGCTCGGGCCAAACGGCGCCGGCAAGAGCACGACCATCAACATGCTCGCCACGCTGCTCCGGCCCGATGGTGGATCGGCCCGCATCTTCGGTCACGATGTCGTCCGCGAAGGGCATATCGTCCGGCAACTGATCGGGGTCACCGGTCAGTACGCCTCCGTCGATGAAGCGCTTTCCGCCACCGAGAACCTGGTCATCTTCGGCCGGCTCCTGGGTCTGAGCGCGGCCCAGGCCCGCGCCAAGGCGGGAGAGTTGCTTGAGGAATTCGGCCTGACCGAGGCGGCCAGCCGACCGCTGGCCAAGTTCTCGGGTGGCATGCGCCGCCGGTTGGACCTGGCAGCCAGCCTGATCGCCCAACCGCCCCTGATCTTTCTCGACGAACCCACCACCGGGCTCGATCCCCGCACCCGCACCCAGATGTGGGGCACCATCCGGCGGCTGGTCGACACCGGTTCAACGGTGCTGCTGACCACCCAATACCTGGACGAGGCTGACCAGCTGGCCGACCGGGTGGTGGTGATCGACCGGGGCAAGGTCGTCGCCGAAGGGACGCCGGATGACCTGAAGCAATCGGTCGGCACCGCGGCCCTCCAACTCGCCGTGCTCGATCAGGTGTACCTGCCGCAGGCCGAATCGCTGATCGCCCAGCACCTCGGGGTGCAGCCAAGCCGGTCGCCGGAAAACGGCCTGCTCAGTGCCCCGATGGCCGATGCCGACCGCATCACCGATGTCCTGGTGGCATTCCGGTCAGCCGGGATTCATCTCAAGCAGGTAAGCGTCCAGAAACCCTCGCTCGATGAGGTGTTCATGTCGCTCACTGGCCACGACGCGCAACAGGAGGCCACCACCCATGTCTAGCCTGCCCACCACCGTTCCAGGTACCGCCTTTCCCCCGACCGACCAGCCGCTCCGAAACGTGGTTGGCCTGCGCCAAACGCTCAGCAACACCTTCACCATGGCCTATCGGGCCGTGCGCAAAATGCGACGCAATCCCGAGCAGTTTTTCGATGTCACTCTTCAACCGATTCTCTTCACGCTGATGTTCACCTACATCTTCGGCGGGGCGATTGCCGGGGATACGCAGAGCTATCTGCCGATCATCATTCCCGGCATCCTGGTGCAGACGGTGATTGGCGCCTCGATGGTGACCGGGGTGCAGCTGCGGGAGGACATGGACAAGGGTGTCTTCAACCGGTTTCGCAGCCTGCCGATTGCCCGGATCGCGCCCCTTGCCGGAGCATTGCTGGGCGACACCATTCGCTACGGCATCGCGACCGTGCTGACCATTGGCATGGGGATCCTGATGGGCTATCGGCCCGGTCCTGGTATCGCGGTTGGTGCGCTGCTGGTGATTTTTGCCGCCTGGTGCGTGAGCTGGATCTTCGCCCTGGCCGGAGTCACGGCCCGCACCGCCTCGAGCGTGCAGGGTATCTCGCTGCTGGTGCTGTTCCCGCTCACCTTCCTTTCCAATGCGTTCGTTCCGGTCGACACCCTACCCGGCTGGCTGCAGACCTTTGTCAACGTGAATCCCATTTCGCACCTGGTCTCGGCGGTCCGCGAACTCGCCAATACGGGAACGATTGGCACCGATTTCTGGCTGACGCTGGTCCTGTCACTCGCCATCGTCCTGGTCTTCGCCCCGATCACCGTTCGGATGTACATGCGGAAGGCGTAGCACCCCCGCCGCACCTCACCCTGTGCCATTGCCAATACGCACGCGAACGATCCTCCGGTCAGGCCGGAGGATCGTTCGCGGAACCGACATCAATCGGAC
>CAZNQC010000129.1:2823-4071 GCA_964574825.1 uncultured Sphaerobacteraceae bacterium
GGCGGCAGCGCCAGCCAGACCGGCCTCACGGTGGCTGTCGGCACCGTGCCGTACATCCTGGTCGGCATCTTCGGCGGGGTGATCGTCGACCGGGTCGGTCCGAAACGAACGGCCATCGTCTCCGACATCTTCAGCGGGGTCTCGGTCGCGCTGATTCCCCTGCTCCACGCCACGATCGGCCTCGAGTTCTGGCAACTGCTGGTGCTCGTCTTTCTCGGCGCCCTGCTCGACGGCCCAGGCCGCACCGCCCGCCTGGCGCTCTTCCCCGACCTGATCCATCGGTCCGGTGTGAACCAGGAACGAGCGAACACCTGGTTCACGCTCACCACCCGCGTCTCCGAAGTGTTGGGGGCGCCGCTGGCCGGTATCCTGATTGCCGCGATGGGTCCCACCGCGCTGCTCTGGATGAATGCGGTCAGCTTCGCGCTCGCGGCTGGCATCACCGTGGTCGCCATTCCCGACATCCGGGTCGCCCGCACCGCCTCACGGCCCCAGGTCGAACAAAGCGGACGAACCGCCCCCCTGCGCACGTACATCCATGAAGTGCGCGAAGGCTTCCGCTTCCTGCTCGGCAACCGGCTCCTGTTCGCCCTGGTGATGGCGGGATCGCTGGGCACGCTCCTGGCCGAGCCGATCTACGGCGTGATCCTGCCGGTCTACGCCAACGAGGTGCTGGGTAGCGCCGCCCAACTTGGGTTCATCTTCGGCGCACTTGGGGCGGGATCGATCGTCGGCAATGTGCTCTACCTGGCGATCGCCAACCGGATCCCGCGTGGGGTCATCCTGATCGGCGGCTTCACGATCCGGGCGCTCTGCTTCGCGGTCTTCCTCACGATGCCGTCGTGGTGGATGATCGCGCTGGCCATCTTCATCGGGGCCGTGGCGCTGGAACCGTGCAACCCGCTGACGATGTCGATCTTCCAGGAGCAGGTTCCACCCGCCATGCGGGGGCGAGTGTTCGGGGCGCGCAGCGCCATCGCTGCCGCCGCATTTCCAATCGGACTGATCGTCTACGGTGGGCTGCTCTCCGGCATCGGGATTGACCCGACGCTGGCGCTGTTCGTGGCGGTGAATGCCCTGGTGCCACTGACGATGCTGGCGATGCCCGTCATTCGCACCATCCCGAAACCGGCTCCAGCACCCCAGGTGGTGTCCTCAGCCGCCGGAGGCAAGGCGTAGTCTGCCGGAATAGAGCAATCATCAGCAGAGATTTGCCGATCAGGTTGCCTCTGGCTTGGCCGGTGGCGG
>CAZNQC010000129.1:4171-10826 GCA_964574825.1 uncultured Sphaerobacteraceae bacterium
GCGATGCGGGGATCGCGTTGCAGGTTCCGCCGCTTTTGCCGAATCGCATTCATGCCGAACCGGATGTGCGTCCCGTCCCACGAGAAGATGACCGGGCTCACCTGAGGCTCGCCCTTCGGACCGATGGTCGCGACGTAGGCGAGCGCCGGCGGCTTGAAGAGATCGGTGACGGCTGGTGGCAACTGTGACATGGATATGCTCCAGGAAGCGTGATCTGGTGGCGCCGTCAGTCCGCCGATGGCGGGGTCTCATTCATCTGTGATGTGCGCAGTGGCTGGATCACGATGACGACCGGCACCGATCCCTCGACCTGATGGGGATACGGGTCCAGACCCCAGTATTTCCGGGACATTTCGTTGAGAAAGGTATAGTCCGGGTCGTCTTCGATGTCGGTCACCCGCCCCCGCACTTCGAGATAGCGGAGGTCGTTGGCTGGATCGACGATGGAAAGCGCCACCCGGGCGTCTCGCCGCAGGTTCTTCAGCTTCTGGCCGTTTGGCGACTGGCTGAAGCGAAGGTGCGTGCCATCCCAGCCAAACCAGACCGGACTGACCTGCGGCGCGCCGGTCGGACCGATCGTCGCAATGTGGGCCAGCGCGGGGGCTTCGAGCAGGTCGAGATAGGCTTCCGGAATTACCTGTGCGTTCGTGTCTTCACTGGTCGACATCGTCGTCTCCTGTGTCATCTGGCCAACCCTTCCAACCCGGCCAGGTCACACCGTACCCGGCTCTCGTACAGCCAGGCTCAAAACCGTTGACCCATCCCGGCCTTGCCTGAGTCAGTACGGAAATCCTAAGCAGCCGCTGAGCGAAGGTGTGGCGGGCGACCGTCGGCTGCTGTATGGGTTTCCCTGCTGGGGGTGGCTGATTCAATCTTTCTGCGAAAACAGCACTACACCGGAATGAGTTGGCTGTAGGGCCGGGCCGCCCGGGCCGTCTTCAGCGCCCACGCCCACCAACCAAGCTGCCCCAGCAACTGGCGCGCCGCCTGATTGACGAGGTCGGCATGAACCGGCTGGCCCTGGTCGTCGAAGCTGGCCGAGGTGCCATGGAAGCTGACGGTGTCGCGCACGGTCGTCGCGTGAATCTCGGCGAACACCAGGCGGAGCTGCTCCACCGCGCGGAGTCCGCCGGACAACCCGCCGTAGGACACGAAGCCAACCGGCTTGGCCTCCCAGGCCGACTTGGGAATGATGTCGATGGCGGATTTGAGCGGTCCGGGGAACGAATGGTTGTATTCCGGCGTGATCACCACCACGGCATCGGCCTCGGTGATCCGGTAGGTCAGGAGTTCGACATCCGCGTTGGTGGAAAAGTCACCCGGAATCGACAGGTCGGCGAGGTCCAGCACGCCAATCTCCCACTCCGGATCGAGCCGGGCACGCTCCTCGAACCAGTTCAGCACCGTGGTGCCGAACCGGCTGACCCGGACGCTGCCCAGGATGATTTCAAGCTTCAGTGGTGCGACATCGAGGGCCATGTGATAACTCCTGTTCGGTACTCATGAGTGAACGAGAATCGGGGCTCAGGTTGAGGCAGTTCGGTGCTCCACGCAAATTCAGAACGAAGCGTGCGCACGTCGCGAACCTCGAATGCAGATATCAGGCGTGCTCCAGGGCGAGGTCGCGGTGCCGGTCCCTCGTCTCGGGGATAAGGTGAGGCGTCGGCTCCTGCGGCTCACCGGCTGGTGATGGCGTGGCCGCTGCTGCGCCCCGGACATCATCCAGCCGCACGGGAATCGGACTCCGCGAGGTCCAGGCCCGGGCCACGGCCCGGTGCTGCCGCACCCCGGTAATCCAGTCACGAATCCGGGGGCCTCGCGCCCGGTACGGCTGGACCGGCACCACCACCTTTTCGAACGGCCACAACCCGAACTCATCGCTGGTCGCGTTCAGATCGAACAGGGGAGTGTAGCCAGCCTTGAGATACAGGTTCCGGGCTTCCGGTTGGCGGTTCCCCGTGGTGAGGTAGATCCTGGTATATCCCCGACGGGCGATTTCGGCCTCCAGGTGCCGCAGCACCAGGCTCGAATATCCCTGCCGGCGCTCACCCGCCGCTGTCCAGATCCGCTTCATTTCGGCCGTGCGCTCATCGATCGGCATGAAGGCGCCCCCCGAGATGGGCACCCCGTCGCGCAACAGCAGCACGAATCCGCCCAGCGGTGGCCGGAAGAGCACCGGAGGATAGCGCTTCATCTCCGGGCTGGTCTTGATGTCCAGCGAATGATCGCCGCCGTACCGCGTCGAGTACTCGTAGCTGAGTTCGTCGAAGAGCGGCTTCGCCAGCGGATCGGTAATGTCCGTGTAATAGAACTCCAGATTCGGTTCGGGGAACAGGTTGGGAGGATGCCCCATATACGACTCCTTCGCCGCAAGAACAGGTTCGCAATGTTGCTATGATAGGCACGGTCGCTACAATTGCAATAGTGACTCCCCATTCGGAAGCCACTGGGCAACAGCTACTGACTCATCATGAAACTGCGAGCGCGTTCGAAGGAATCTGCATGGGACTGGAACAACAGCACGCCACCATCGGATTCATCGGCGGGGGGCCCCGGGCGATCGGTATCATCGAACGCATCATCGCGAACGCCGCCCTCATCACTCCCGGTCAGACCCTGGAACTGCTGACCTTCGACCCTCATCCGGCAGGACCGGGCCGCATCTGGCGGTACGACCAGTCGCCCTCATTGCGCATGAACTCGCTGGCCGAGGATGTCGCCATCTTCGCCGACGATACCTGCCAGATCGCTGGCCCTCTGGTCACCGGACCAACGCTGGCGGAATGGGGCGATCTCGTGCAGCGGGGCGAGATTGCCTTCGTGCCGCCCGACCCCGAGGTGGCCGCCGAACTCGCCGCTTTCGGCCCGCAAAGCTTCGCCACCCGGCGCCTCTTCAGTTGCTATCTGCGCTGGTACTACAACCACGTGCGGTCGCTCGCCCCGCCCGCGATCTCGATCGAGGAGATAACCGGCACGATCACGGCCGTCCGCGAATGTGGTCCCCGCCACGAGCTGGTCTACGTCGATCCCACCGGCGCGTCGCATACTCGCGCGGTCGATATCGTCGTCTACACCGTCGGGCACACCGACTCGGAACCGACCGCCACCGAGGTCGCCACCCGGTCCCGCTCCGCCAACCTCGGGCTTCACTACTGGCCCACCAACTACGCCTCCGACGCCAATTTCGACGCCATCCCCGCCGATGAGAACCTGCTCGTGCGCGGGTTGGGTCTCAGCTTCATCGACATCGTCGTCCGTCTCACCCTCGATCGCGGCGGTCACCAGACCTACGATCCCACCCTGCCGACCGGGTCCCGCTCCACCTACATCCCCAGTGGCCGGGAACCGCGCATCTTCGCCGGTTCGCGCCGGGGTGTCCCCTATCACGCCAAGATCACCAGCCACCTCCACGGCCTGCAACCCGGCTACGCCACCACCTTCCTGACGCGCGACAGCCTGACCACCCTGCTGGATGACAGCGACGATGTCGACTTTCACCGCGATGTCTGGCCGATCATCGTGCGGGAAATGGCCTTCTGGCACTATCGCGAAATCTTCACCGGGCACGCCGAGCGCACGCACGGCTCGTGGGAAGACTTCGCGGCAGTTTTCCAGCGGGAGCCATACGGCAGCGAACGCCTGGCCTCGGTCATCCACGCGGCGGTCGACCCGGACGACATCTTCGACATCGACGCCCTCAACCGGCCGCTCGATGGCATCCAGGCGCCTTCACTGGCCGCCCTGCAGGACGATCTCGCCGCCTACATCACCCGCGACATTCACCTGCGGGAAGCGGAAGAACACAGCGAAACACTGGCTGTCTTCACCGCCGTGTTGGCCTGTTACGGCGTGATCGGGGAATCACTCGGTCATCCCGCCTGGTCGATCCAGTCGCGCCTGCACGCCATTCCCCGCTGGTGGCACGACTTCTTCAGCTATCTCGACAGTGGACCACCGGCGATCCGGCTGGAACTGCTGCTCGCCCTGATGCGGGCCAACATCCTCACCTTCGTCGGCGGCGGCATGGAGACGGAGATCGACGACGACCTGCCAGCCTTCGTCGCCACCAGCACCCACCACCCCGAACGCGTCGCCGCTCGCTATCTCGTCGACGGCTTTCACCCGGAGCGGACCATCGAACGCAGTGCCGATCCCGCCCTGCGCGACCTCGTCGCCAGCCAGGCCGGTGTCGAGCAGGTGCTGCCCGGACCGGACGGCCCCATTTCCACCCGTCGCCTCGAAGTCGACTTCGAACGGGGCAACATCATTCGCCCCGACGGCAGCGCCCACGACCGGCGGTTCGCCGTCGGCGATTTCACCAGCGGTCCACCCTCGGCTGCCTTCTCGCGCCCTGGCACGAACGCCCGGATCTTCCGGGAAAACGACACCATCGCCCGTCGCCTGCTGGAAACCGCCACGCAGGTCCCAACCCACCGTCCCGAAGCGTCACTCGTCCGCTGAACAGGAGTTCATCGTGCCCACACCGCTCAGACTGGCCATTCACCTCGACGGCAACGGCGCCCATCCTGCCGCCTGGCGCCAGACCACCGGTTCCCCCCGGGACCTGCTCAGCGCCAAACGCATCCGCGAGACGATTGCCCTCGCCGAAACGGCGGGCTTTACCGTCGCCACCCTCGGCGGTGGGCATCTCCCGCCGGGCACCTTCCCCAACGTGACGGCGCGACTCGATCCGCTGCAGCAGGCGGCCTTCGCCGGTCCCCTCACGACCCGAATCGGTCTCGTGCCGGAAGTGGAAGTGACCTACATCGAGCCGTTCCACACCGCCAACCAGTTCGCCACGCTCGACCATGCCAGCCGGGGCCGCGGCGGTTGGCTGGTCCGCGCGACTGGCAATGACGCCGCCGCGAAGCACTATGGCTGGCCGGCATTTGACGACTCCGCCGCCCTTTCTCGCGAAGCCAGCGACGTGATCGAGGTCAATCGCCGGCTCTGGGACTCCTGGGAAGACGATGCCGTCATTCGCGATACGACCACCTGGCGTTACATCGACCGCGACAAGCTGCACTTTGCCGACTTCCAGGGCGAGACCTTCAGCGTCAAGGGCACGAGCTACGTCCCCCGGCCTCCGCAGGGCCAATTACCGATCTTCAGCCACGCGGGCCTGGTCGATCCCCAGCAGGTGGATGTGACGATCGTGCACGCCCCGGCCATCGAAGACATTCCCGCCGCTGCATCCGAAGCGCGCACCCGGGGCGCCACCCTCGTGGCGACCGACCTCGAGGTCGTGCTGGACAGCCGGGGCGAACCCGCGGCAACCCGGCTGGAGCGCCTCGATGCCTTCACGCCCTGGGCCACCTCCGGCAATCCCCGTCTCGTGGGCGCTCCGTCAGACTTGATCGCCGCCATCACCGCGCTGGCGGAGGCGGTCGACATCGTCCGCCTCATTCCCGCCGTGATCGACATCGACCTGCCGGAGTTGCGGTTCACCGTGCTCCCCGAGTTGCTGCAAACAGACATCGCCATCGCGCCGATCACCGGCGCCACCCTGCGCGACTCGCTCGGACTGCCGGTCGCCGTCAACCGCTACGCCACCACCTAGAGCGCGAAGGAGGCCCATACGGCAACCAGGTTGTTCCTCCAGAAACAGCTTTTGCGGGTTGCCCAGGACCTCCCTACTGACTCCCGGTCAGCGACATGTGCCAGAGCCATTGAGCAGCGTTGTAAGAGAAGGACCAGGCATGACTGAGACACCGCGACAGATTCAGTTCGGCATTTTCTTCCAGGGGGTCAATTTCAGCACCGTCTGGCACTGGCCGGAGAGCGGTTCGCAGACTGATTACGAGTCGTTCCGCCGCGTGGCGCAAACCGCCGAGCGCGGCCTATTCTCCGCCTTCTTCCTCGGGGAAGGACTCCGGCTGCGCGAGCACTTCGGCAAGATCCACGACCTCGACGTCGTCGGCCGGCACGATGCGATGACCCTGCTGGCCGCCCTGGCCGGGGTCACCGACCGGATCGGCCTCGCCGCCACCCTCTCCTGCACCTTCAACGACCCGGCCGATCTCGCCTATCGCCTGCAGAGCCTCAACCTGCTCTCCGACGGTCGCGCCGCCTGGAACATGGTGACCACCCACAACGCCTGGACCGGCGAGAACTTCCGCCGTGGCGGGTATCTCGACGCCGAGGACCGCTACACCCACGCCGAGTCCTTCGTGCAGGCGGTCTTCCGCATGTGGGACGCCTGGGAGGGCGAAATTACCGACCGCCCCGATGCTCCTTCGTGGGCGTCCGCGGAGTCTCGATACGAATTGCAGGACGACTACTACGACATCGAGGTGACCCGCCTCCTGCCCCCGGTACCCGGTGGCCGCACCGTCACCTTCCAGGCCGGGGACTCCCCCGAAGGTCGCGAATTCGCGGTCCGCAACGCCAACGTCATCTTCTCCGCCCACCCGGAAATCAACGACGCCCTGACCTTCGCCAACGACATCCGGGCCCGCTCCCGCGCCGCCGGACGCCCGGAAAACGACCTGAAGACCTTCCCCGGCCAGACCTTCATCCTGGCCGATACACTGGCCGAGGCCCAGGAAAAGGCCCGCTACGTGCAGGAATCGCAGGTCACGCCGGAAACGGCCGTCAAGTACCTGGAGAATTTCTGGGGCCGTGACCTGAGCGAGTTCGATCCCGATGGTCCCTT
>CAZNQC010000130.1:0-4053 GCA_964574825.1 uncultured Sphaerobacteraceae bacterium
CCCAGGACTGAATGGCAAGACCCCGCCCGGAGTTGGCTCTCCAGGCGGGGTCTTTGACATCAGGATTGACTGAAGACTGGCCTTGACCGTTCATGAAGGCTCGCCAGGAGACTGTACGGGCCGACCTGCCGCGTCCATATCTCATCGTTGCAGGCAAGGTGAAGCGGCTGTCGTCGGCCCTGTCTCCAAACAGTCGAGGCTACTCGTCATCCTCTGGAATCGGCGCCGAGCCGTCTGCCGGCAGGTTGCGCATGGCCGGGAACAGAATCACGTCGCGGACCGTCTTCTGGTCGGCGAGCAGCAGGGCCATGCGGTCGATCCCGATCCCCACGCCGCCTGTTGGCGGCATGCCATAGGTGAGGGCGGTCACGAAGTCGAGGTCGATCGGCATCGCCTCCTCGTCCCCGGCCTCTCTGTCCTTCTGTTGCTCCAGGAATCGATCCATCTGGTCGATTGGATCGTTCAGCTCGGTGAAGGAGTTTCCGATTTCGCCGCCGCCGATATACGGCTGGAATCGTTCGACATGGGTTGGATCATCCGGCTTGCGTTTTGCCAGGGGAGAGAGCTCGACTGGATAGTCGTACAGGAAGATTGGCTGGATCATGAACGGCCGGACGAATTGCTTTAGCAACTCGTCGACGATTCGGGGCCAGACCATGTCGTTCTCCACGTCCGCGCCCGCCTTGCGGGCGGCAGCCAGCAGCGATGGCTGATCGGGATACTCGACGTAATCGATGCCCGAACCTTCCAGGATTGCCTGGCGCAACGTCTTGCGCGGCCAGGGGGGCGTCACGTCGATCTCGTGACCGTTGCTGGTGAACGTCGTCGAGCCGAAGATCGCCTGCACCGCGCTGGCGATCATCTGCTCGACCCGCTCCATCATCACCTCGTAGTCGGCGTAGGCTTCGTAGAACTCCAGCATCGTGAATTCGGGTGAATGATTCTTGTCGATACCCTCGTTGCGGAAGTCCTTGGCAATTTCGTAAACACGTTCGTAGCCGCCCACCAGCAGGCGCTTCAGGTAGAGCTCGTCAGCGATGCGCAGGTAGAACGTTTGGTCCAGGGCGTTGTGATGGGTCGTGAACGGCCTGGCCGCCGCGCCGCCATAGAGTGGCTGGAGGACAGGTGTCTCGACCTCGACGTAGTCCCGGACATCCAGGAACGCGCGGAAGGCAGTCACGAGCTTTGACCGGATGGCGAACACGCGGCGAGCGTCTTCATTCGTCATCAGATCGAGATATCGTTGACGATATCTCGTTTCGATGTCCTGCAGACCGTGGTACTTCTCGGGTGGGGCGCTGATCGCCTTGGCCAGCATCACCAGGTCGGTGGTCCGCAGTGAGACTTCACCCGTGCGGGTCCGGAACAGGGTGCCAGTGGCCTGCACAAAGTCGCCCAGGTCGAACAAGCGCAGGACGTCGGCAAACGCCTCGTCACCAATCTCGTCCTTGCGGATGTACAGCTGAATCTGGCCGTAACCATCCAGGATGTGGGCGAAGATCGTCTTGCCCATGTGCCGGAACGAGACGATCCGGCCGGTCAAGGTCATGGGCTCTGAGGCTGGTGCCTCAGCATCGCTGGCCGTGGCTTCGAGTTGCTCGAACGAGGCGATGGCGGCGGACGAGGTATGCGTGCGTTTGGCACGGGTTGGATAGGGTTCCACGCCGCGCTCACGGAGCTCGTCGACCTTCTTGCGCCGGATTTCCTGCAACTCACTCAATTCCATGGAGACTCCGCATATGCCTGGTGGGGCGACATCAATGGACGAAAAAGGGCTGGCGGCCGAAGCGCGCCAGCCCGTACCACCATCGAATCTTACTTGACGGCGATCACTTCGTACTTCACCTCACCGCCGGGTGTCGTGACGGTGACCGTGTCGCCGGCCTTGCTACCCATCAACGCCTGACCTACCGGTGAGTCCACCGAGACGTCGCCGTCGTGGATCGAGGCTTCCTCGGAGCTCACCAGAACCCACTCCTCGGTGTCGCCCTCAACCTTCAAGGTCAGGTGTGACCCAATTCCGGCGATGCCGTCCTTGCTGCCGCGCTCGATCACTTCGGCATTGGCGAGAATCTGCTCGAGCTCGCGCACGCGTGATTCGGCGTAGACCAGGTCGTCGCGGAGTTCTTCGTATTCGCCGCTGTCCGAGGCTTCGTTGTTGGAATTCGCCGCCTGGACGGTGTCGAACAGGTCCTTCCGACGCTCGCGCTGTTCGGCGAGTTCGGCTTCGAGACGAATCACGCCCTCGGGAGTCAATTGCACCACGCGTTCCGCGGCCATCCTGGAGTCCTTTCCTGAGTCCATATGGGTAACGCCCATCAGCAGGAGGGAATTCCGCTCCATCGCCATGGACGTAACACAAAGCCGGAGGCCACAAACCCCCGGCTTCCGTTAATTGAACCTGACCAGAGTATAGGCCGGTTCGTCCGGAAGTACAACGCCCCGGTGACCCTTTGTCTCCATGATGGGACTCGGGCGTGACCCGCAGGCGCTGAAGGGGTGTGCCAGGGCTGGCACCGTGTGCCTGATTCGATGATGAACTGTGACCTGCTGGCGGACCTGACCAAAACGAGCCATATCGCTGTGCCGATCTGGAAACGATGCCCTGTCACAGCTCCGAGCCTGATCTGTGACAACGTCGACAAGTAAGGTCCAATCACACGGCACATTCATTGACAATTTGTCACAGTACGTTGTGGGTTGAACAAGAACCTCTCAAACCCGCCCTTGACGAAGGAATATTCCGTTCGTACAGTGTGTACGTACACAGCAGTCAACTGCTGGGCCGCCGGTCGGGATCTGGCTCGACGGTAGCGACATGCATCTCCAGATGGGAGGGGTTCAATGTTTGAGTCGCAGACACCGGTGGAATCGACGGCTGGGTCGATTCGCCAATCAACGTTCGGAACGATCACGCGCATCTTGAGCGTGGCATTCCTGGCACTCATGCTCGCAGCCGGGTTCGCCGCGGTTCGTCCCGAACAGGCCTCGGCCGGTCAGGCCGGGACCATCAACCGCAACGGCGTCGAGGTCTTCCGGCATCTCAACGATCATTCCGTGATCGACTATCTCCAGTCTGGCGACCGGGTCGACATTTTCTGGGGTCCCGAGAACTGGATGTATGAGATTCACTACGGTGGTACGACCGGCTGGGTGTGGGCCGAGTTCGTCGATGTTGATGGCGGCTCATCGTCGAGCAGCAGTTCATCCAGCTCCGGCGGATCGTCCTGGACATCGTCAGCCGCCGATCAGGCCGGAGCCTGGTCGTGGAGCGCCTGGGCGATGGTCGATGCCGATTCGCTCAATGTCCGGGCCGATGCCAGCGGCGATGCAGCGGTGCTCGACAAGTACGGTGCCGGCGAGTGGATCGAGGTCATTGGGAACGACGTCAACGGCTTCTCTCCCATCAACTACTACGGCGAGGTTGGTTGGGTTGCGTCCAAGTACCTTTCCTGGGACGGGACGTACCAGTACGCATCGGTCGGGCAGACCGGAGGTGGCTCCTCGGCTCGGTCATCGGCCAGCGGCGAGCACTGGATTCAGATCAACGGCGCAACCGGTCGCGTCGACCTCATGATCGGCAACTCGATTCAGGCCACCTACTGGGGGTCGGTCGGCTTCGATACCTCGTCCGACGGCTTCTACTCGACGGCCAATGGCACCTACTACGTCTACGCCATGTGGCAGCCACTGGGCTACACCAAGTGGGCCGACTCCTACATCACGCACTGGATCGGCTACGATTCCTACCGGTCCAACGGCTTCCATTCGTACTCCAAGGATGCCAATGGCAACGTGTTGCCGAATGGCGCCGGCAAGACCGGTGGATGTGTGGCCCTGCCGGCCGGAGCCATCCAGGCAGTCTGGGACTTCGCCTTCATGGGAATGCGCGTCGAAGTCTATCGGTAGCCGATAAAACGAAGGTGGAAGGTCGCGGGTGGGATGGCACCGGCGACCTTCCACGTTGTCCTCAGGAAAGGTGCCGACGATGACTACCCGGCGATTGCCAAGTCGCACGTCTGGCCGGCGTCGATCGAAACCGTGGCTGCCAGC
>CAZNQC010000130.1:4153-10789 GCA_964574825.1 uncultured Sphaerobacteraceae bacterium
TCGCTGAGCAGGGCTAGAGCGAAAGGATGCCCTGCCGTGTCGCCAGTGTCACCGCCTCGGTCCGGCTGCCAGCATCGAGCTTGGTGAGCACCGAGCTGACGTGGAACTTCACGGTGTGGTCGCTGATGCCAAGGGACCGCGCGATGGCCTTGTTCGGCAATCCCGCTGCCACCAGTTCCAGCACCTCGCGTTCGCGGGGACTGAGCGTGGTGGCGGCTGCCTCGCGCTCTTCCAACTCGGTTGGATCCTGGGCAGCCACGTCAATCTGGCTGACGTTGGGATCGAGCACGTAGAGACCTTCGTGCACCGCATGAATTGCGGCAACCACGGCGCCGGCCTCGGCGTCTGGCGAAATTACTCCGCCCGCATAGCGGCTGGAGAGGGCATTGCCCGGCAGACCATTGGAACCGAGCCACAACAGCGGCACGTCTTCCTCCCGGCCGAGATTGACCAGGTTGGCCAGGGTGTCCTGCGGCAGGTCGCCCGGATCGATCAGGATCACGTCGGCATCGGAAATCTGGCCCAGCGCGGGAAGTCCCGACGCGGCGGCCAACGCCGCTGGAGCAATGGCCGATGCCGTGAGATTGAGGTCACTCTGCACCAGAGCGCCGAGACCGGCGCGCATCGATGGGTAGGCCGCTACGATGCCCACCACCAGGCGCTGGGGAGTGGGGGTGCCGACCGGAAGGTTGTGAACCGCTCGCCGGCCTGGCCCGCTGTCGGAACGGTCGGAAATTGGGGTGATGGGAGCGGGCTTGCCGATGGGAGATGGGGATGGCATGAGGCAGTCTCCTGGAACTGGGAAGCGATTAGCCGCAGGGCTGTTCTGGCCGCGCGACGGGAACGACACTCACGTCTAGCCTGGCTCCGTTGCGCCAGGCGACGAGCTGCAGGGGATCACCTATCTGTTCGTTGCAGAGAATCTGTTTGAGGTCGGTGACATCCTCGAGCGGCTGTTCGTCCACTGATACCAGAATATCACCTGCGTGAAGCCCCACTTCGGCGGCGGGGGACCCTTGTTCGATTCCGCTGATCATCACTGCCACTGACTGGTCCGGAAAAGCGTCGCGGGCTTCCTCTGGCAGGTCGAGCCGCTTCACCGTGATCCCGATCCAGGCCGTGCGGACGTGGCCGATCTCAACGATGTCCTGGACGATGCGGTCGACCTGGTCCGAGGGCACCGTGAAACTTCCGGCCTGCCGGATGCCCGACGAATTGATGCCGAGCACCGCACCACCGGCATCGATCAACGGTCCGCCCGAGAACCCTGGATAGAGTGTCGGATCGGCATGAATGAAGCATCCGGTGCGATAACTTCGCAGCCGGATGGAGCCGACGAACACCACGCTGCCGAGGGCGGCTTGAGGTTCTGTGGCAAACGGCTTGCCAACCGCCATCACCAGCGTGCCCACCCGCGCACTGTCGGTCGCGGCCGTCACTGGCGGCAGATCGGTGAACTCCACCCGCAGCACGGCGAGATCGCGCGACAGATCGCGTCCCAGCAATGTTGCCGGGAGGTCGTGACCGTTCGGCAGCCGGATGAAGAGATTCTCCTCGCGCTCCACACAGTGACTGGCCGTAACGATCACCGCGCCGTCCTGCTCGATTCGCCAGACGGTGCCGGAGGCCGGGAGCCTCACCCGTCCGTGAACGGCGACCACGCCGGGTGAGACGCGATCGACAGCGTCGGCGAACACATTGCCTATGTCTGCGGGCGAGAGGTGATTCATGAGCGTGACTCCTGATCCAATTCACCGCCAACCAGCGGCCAGAGCCGGTGTGGTTGGAAGTGGTTGGTCTGCAAGCGACCAACGACTTCCACAACTGTAGTCTCCAGTTGGATTGGCGGTACCCGGAAATGGAACAGTCCAGCCCCTGCCCGGATGGTTAGGGAGAATGATATACATCATACCATATATGGTGACACGATGTGTATCACTGTGACGGAACCAGGCGCAATTGGAGGGGGTAGGGGCCGGGACAGATGGTGGTGACCTGGACGGGGCTGAGGAGGAGGACGGCTCGCCCGAGTCAGGTCGCACGTCCCAGCCGACCTCCGGCAGAACGTCTGGCTCCCGTGTGGTGGACGATTGGGCTTCTTCTTGACTGATGTTTGCCGCGGCAGAGTTGACTTCACCCATTGGGCTGGTCGCGTGAACCCGACTGGTACACTCGGACCTGTTGTGCGTCGGTGTCACTCAGGCAGCCCAAGGCGGTGAACATGGCAATTCAAGGCGGGGGTCCTGCCATCGAAGTGGTGGGGCTGACCAAGGCCTTTCGGAAATTCATTGCGCTGGACAATCTTTCCTTAACAGTGCCCCGGGCATCGGTGGGACTCCTTGGCGCCAACGGTGCCGGCAAAACCACGCTGATCAGGACCCTGCTCGGCCTTTCCAAACCCACCAGCGGAACGGCCCAAGTTGTCGGCTACGACACGCAGTCGCAGGGCACGCTCCTACGCGAACACGTTGGCTACATGCCGGAAGCGGATGCTCTCCCAATGGCCACCACGGCCGCGGACTTCGTGGCCCACATGGCCGAAATGAGCGGACTCCCTTCGCGTCAGGCGCGACAACGAGCGGCCGATGTCCTCTATCAGGTTGGGCTCTCCGAAGAGCGCTACCGCCTGATCAAGGGCTTTTCGACCGGCATGCGCCAGCGCGTCAAGCTTGCCCAGTCCATCGTCCACGACCCCGACCTGGTCTTTCTCGATGAGCCCACGGCGGGTATGGACCCGCAGGGTCGCGAAGACATGCTTGAACTGGTCGAGCGCATCTATCGCAACCTGGGCATTTCGGTCGTGTTCTCCTCCCACATCCTCGAAGACATAGAGCGCGTCTGCGACTACGTCGTCATCCTGGATGGCGGCAAGCTGGTCACGTCTCGACCATTGGGAATCCGCGATGAGAATGTCACCGAGATCATCGTGCAGGTTGATGGCCGGATCGAGGCGTTTGCCGGTGCGTTGTCGCAACAGGGACTCCAGGTCGAAGTCGGCGCCATCGATCTGGGCCGGGACGAGATGATCGTGCCGCTGTCCGATCCCGCTGTCTACGACCTCGTGCGAGACCTGGCTGTTGCTCAGGGTGCTGGTCTGCGATCAGTTCGGCCTCGCGCCCGCACGCTGGAAGACATTTACCTCGGCGATGTGGAAGCTGCCCGGGGAGGCACCGATGAGTAGCACCAGTCCACTTCCTACGCCCGATCTCCAACCCGAGCGCTACGGTGAAGTCTTCGACCGCGGGTACGCCCACTACGACGGCCCCCGTCTGGGCCGCCCCCAGGCCGTTCGCTCACTGGTCGCCTATTCGATGAAGCGGGCAATGGGCATTCGCAAGAGCTGGACCGCCAAGGTGGTCCCCTTTCTCCTCTATGTGGCGGTGTTGATCCCGGTCATCGCCATGATCGGGATCGATGCGCTGGTCCCGGACTTCAACTTCCTTTCCTACACGACCTATGTGAACTGGACCCTGATCGTGGTCGGGATCTTCGTGGCCATGGCCGCACCCGAGATGATCTGTGTCGACCGCCGCGAACGCACCCTCCCCCTCTATTTCTCCCGGGCAATCACGCGAGGCGACTACGTCAATGCCAAGGTCATCGCCATTACCTTGCTGACCACAACCATGACCGTTCTTCCGCTGGTGATCCTCTGGCTGGGCAAGCAACTCAGTGCCGATGGTGTCTGGACTGCCATTCAGGACAACATTGGGGATCTTGGCCGGGCGCTCGGGGTTGGCCTGTTGATTGCCGCCACTCTCGGTGTTCTCGGTCTGGCCGTTTCCTCCCTGACCGACCGCAAGCCCGTGGCGATGACGATTTTCATCATTGGCTTTCTCGTGCTGCAGGCGCTGGCTGAATCCTCGGTTCGCTTGCTGGTCGAGGACTACGACTGGAGTCGCTACCTCATCCTGATCAGCCCACCCCAGGTGTTGCTCGCCATCACCCGCGATGCTTTCGACGATGCCACCTTGAATCCCGACTCCCTGCCGGGGCTGGTGAATATCGATCTTTGGGTCTACGTCGCCTATTCAGTCGGGCTGATCGCGCTGGGTGTTCTGTTCCTTCGCTGGCGCTACAGCCCGCGGGATGATGCATAGGAGAACCGCAATGTTCGGACGCAAATCTCCGGTCGCTGCGGTGGAACCTGCTGCATCGTCCGCCATGACGGGGCTCGAACGCTCCGATGCGACCATCGTGCTCGACCACATCTCGAAGTGGTATGGGGATATCGTCGCCGTCTCGGACGTCTCGTTCGCTGTTGGTCCGGGCGTCACCGGCCTGCTCGGCCCGAACGGCGCCGGGAAGTCCACGACCCTCAAGATGATGGCCGGCCTGCAGGCGCCCTCCAATGGAGCCGTGACCATCGATGGTTTGCCGGCTCGCGGAAACCCAATGGCCTATCGCAATCTTGGACTCGTATCCGAGCACGAAGTCGTCTATCCATTCATGACCGGCCGGGAGTTCGTGCGTCTCAACGCCAAACTCCAGCGGCTGCCGGACGTGCAGGCGGCAACCGAACGGGCGATTGCGCTGGTCGATATGCAAAAAGCGGCTGATCGGAAAACGGGCGGGTACTCCAAGGGTATGCGCCAGCGAATCAAGGTTGCTGGCGCCCTCGTGCATGATCCCAACGTGATCCTGATGGACGAGCCGCTGAACGGAACCGACCCCGTCCAGCGGGCCCAGCTGATCCGGCTCATTCGTCGTCTCGGCGATGCCGGGAAAACGGTGGTGGTGTCATCGCACGTGCTGGTGGAAGTCGAACGCTTCGCCGAGAACATCATCGTCATCATCAACGGCAAGCTCGCCGCTGCCGGAGACTTCCGGGCCATCCGGGAGCGAATCGACTCCCACGACCACGAGATCAGGATTCGCGCTTCCGAGCCGCGCAGACTGGCGGCAATGCTGATCGAAGCGCCACTGGTCAAATCCGTTCACCTCGACCAGTACGACCGCATCATCGTTGGCACGGGCGACGTGCGCACCTTTTACCGGCTCGTTCCCCAGCTTGCCCAGCAAGCCAATGTCCGCGTGCTCGAAATCCAACCCACCGATGACTCACTGACCTCGGTCTTTTCGTACCTGGTGGAGCAGTAGCAACCATGTTCACCATCACCGCACTGACCATCCGCCAGTTCCTGCGGTCTCGCGCCATCATCGTGGTGATCGGGATTTCGCTGCTCGCCGCGTTGTTCGCCGTGGTTCCGCGCATTGCGCAGTTGAGTCTCGACCTGCGCGACTACCGCGAAATCTTCGCCGAGACTCTTTACCTGGGCCTGTATGTGGGAACCCTCCTTCCGCTGGCGGTGTTGGTCATCGCCACCGGGGCCATTGGCGACGAACTCGAGGACAAGACCTTCCAGTTCATTGCCCTGAAGCCGATATCACGCACTCGCATTGTGTTCGAGAAGTTGCTGGCCGTCCTGATCGTTCTCGTGCCCATTCTCTGGGGCGGCATATTCCTGACCTGGGCGATTCTGGCCTTCGGACATGTCGACGGCATGACGGACCTGCTCTGGCCCGCGCTTCTGTCCAGCCTGGTGGCCATCTTCGGGTTTGGCTCGCTGTTCCTGCTCATCAGCACGCTTGTCCAGCGGGCGCTCCTGATTGGCGTCTTCTATGTCTTCGTCTGGGAGACTGCCCTCTCGCGTGTGCTTCCTGGCCTCCGTTCGATCAGCATCAGTCACTACACGTCGTCGTTGTTCGTCCGGCTGGTCGATGATCGGCGCATCACGGTCACCGATCCGTCGGCAACCACCACGGTCATCATCACCATCGGGGTTATCGTCGTGGTCTCCGTGGCGCTGGCCACCTGGCGGCTCCGTTCGATGAGCCTCGACTGACGGAGCACATTTGGTTGTCCACCATGACCCTGTTCAGGACATCGGTTGACGACAATCGTCTCTGCCAACACTGTACGAACGAGCAATTTCGCCGGAGGTGGCGGGATTTCCCCTCTTCGATGCGTACGATAGGTAGGCGAGCTACCGGGGGCCCGGTTGATTCGAGGCCATCGCCCTGTCACCCACGCCAGCATTTCTGGCATCACTCCCGGGTCGAGATCACTTACGAGCCATTAGCCCGCCACGGGGGAAAGGGGTTATTCCGGGGAAATTGCCTTCGGAAAACCCCATGAAATCAAGGACTCTTGATTCCCCCCTTTTTCCCAGGCCAGTTCGTGTTTTTTTGGGCCAGGTCGTGGGATAGATGTCTAGCGAAGCGGGGAAGCGAGGATCATCACACGTCAGCGGGGCGCAGAAGGGTTGGCACAGGACGCGCTTGCCAGTGTCAGTACGGAAGTCCCAGGCAGCCGCCAATCACCTGCCTGGCAGACACGAGCCGGCTGCCGTGTGGGCTTCCCTCTCGGTGCGGCATGTGTCTATCTTTCCGGGATCAGGTCTAACCGACCATTCGAACTCTCACGCGCAATGCTGAACTTTCCTACTATCCAGTTACTGCAGTTTGCGGTAGCGTGAACCCCAGTTGAATCGACCCTCACGGGTGTACCGAAGGTGAAGCAATGACGGAAACAGGACACACGTTTGGCCGATGGCCAGTCACCCGGCGCGAAACCAGCCTCGGCCTCATGGTCCCCATCTCGGACCGATCATCATTCATCACCCAACCACGCTA
>CAZNQC010000131.1:0-10773 GCA_964574825.1 uncultured Sphaerobacteraceae bacterium
CGGCACGCTGTCATCCAGTGATTCAGTGTGTCCCCGACATGGCTGGACAAGAGGTGCCCGGTGCCGGATGCTGCGCCGCAACGACCCGCCATCTCGCACGCCGACCGGAGGAGCGCCTCACATGTCAACCACAGCAGCAACGTCCTTTTCATTTGTCCGCACACCTGCATCCGGCAAGGGCGGTGCGGTGGCAGGCAAGATGCCGGCAGCAGTGAATGCCGGAATCGAGATCCTGGACGCTGGTGGGAATGCGTTCGATGCGGCCGTGGCCACGGCTTTTGCGATGGGTGTGGCCGAACCGTGGATGAACGGTATTGGCGGTGGCGGGTTCCTGGTTGGCTGGCTGGCGCGGGAGCAACGCGCGTTCACCATCGAATACCCGATGATCTCGCCGCTCGGAGCAACGGAGGACATGTTCCCGCTGGCAGATGGGGTCGATGCCGCCCTGTTCGGATGGCCCAAAACAGTGAACAATGCGAACGTCCTCGGGTTCGAGTCGGTGGCGGTGCCGGGCACGGTCGCCGGCTTATGCATGGCCCTCGCACGATACGGATCACTGCCGCTAGCGACCATCCTGGCCCCGGCGATTCGTCTGGCCGAGGAAGGCGTCGACGTCACCTGGCACACAACGCTGATGATGGCCAAGGACCAGGCCAACCTGCAGCGCTTCTCCGGCACCGCGTCGATCTACCTCGATGCCCTCGGCAATCCCCCGTTCGACGCCGAAGGAATCCCCACACCAAAGCTGCGCAATCCGGAATTGGCCCAAACGCTCCGAGCCATTGCCGAGGGTGGTCCGGCCGCCTTCTATGAAGGTGAGTTGGCAACAACGATGGCCGACTTCCTGGCCCAGGGCGGCTCGCGCATCACCAGCGAGGACTTTGCCGCCTACGAAGCCATCGAAGACCCGGGGCTGTCCATCGATATCGCCGGACATACGGTCCACACGGTCGGCAAGGGATCCGGGGGCACCTCGCTGGTCGAAGCTCTGGGCATCCTGCAGCATCTGGATCCCGGGGCCGATGGTCAGAACTCCCCGGCCGCGTTGCACAAGATGATCCATGCCTTCCGCCAGGCCTTTGCCGACCGCTTCACCTACCTGGCCGATCCCGACCTCGTGGACGTGCCACTCGCAGCGCTCCTCGACCCGGCCTATCACGCGGAGCGAGCGGCGAGGTTCAGCCCGGATGCCATTGCCGCAATCGAGGCGGCCACGAAGTCCCGGTTGGGGGTGGGGCACGACTTTGCCGCCTCAGTACCGGAATACATGCGGGATGGCAGCACGACCCATCTCGGCGTGGTGGATGCCGACGGCAACGCCGTCTCGATCACCCAGACGCTGCTCAGCCTCTGGGGTAGCCGGGTGACCGTGCCAGGTACCGGGGTGCTCTTCAACAACGGCATGATGTGGTTCGATCCCGAGCCCGGGCGGCCGAATTCGGTTGCTGGCCGCAAGCGACCGCTTTCAAACATGGCCCCGGCGCTGCTGGTGCGGGATGGACAGATCGCCGCCTCGGTCGGTTCGAGTGGCGGCCGGAAGATCATGAATTGCAACGCCCAATTGCTGCTGAACCTGGCCGGGTGGGGCATGGAGATGGGTGACGCGCTGGCAGCACCGCGCCTGGATGCGTCGACGCGCGCGCTCAACGTCAGTTCACGGATGCCTGCAGCAACGGTCGAGGGGCTCCGCGCCCTCGGTCATCCGGTCACCCTGATCGATGAGTCGTTGCTGGCCGGAGGTTTCGCCTCACCGGTGGCTATCGCGCGTAAGCCAGATGGCACTCTGGAGGCAGCCGCCGATGCCTGGTACTTCCCGGCCACGGCGAACGTGCTAGCCTGAGGCTACGAGGCGTGTTTGCCGGGCCCCGGTTCGGCACCGGCGGCGACGCTGGAGGTGAATGATGAGCCTGGCAAACGAACGATGCGAAGCCTGTCACGCCGATGCGCCGCGAGTTTCCGCAGAGGAAACGGCGATGCTCCTGGAGCAGATTCCGGGGTGGGACCTGGTCACGGTTCGGGAGATTCCGCGCCTCAAACGCGTTATTCGGGTCGAGGGTTGGGAGCCAGCGGTGGACCTCGCCAACCGGATCGCGGCGCTCGCCAGCGCGGAAGATCACCACCCGTCGATCCTGATCGAGTGGGGCAAGGTGACCGTGCAGTGGTGGACGCATGCCATTGGCGGATTGCACAGAAATGACTTCGTGATGGCCGCACAGGTGAACGATTTGACCTCCGTTCACTAGGGCGATCGGCACAAAGCTTCATTCACGAATGTTCATATCGTATTGTTGGGTACGGAAGGGCATGGCAGAATACGGCTCACAACACGCGCTGCATCGGCCACCGATGCCGGGTTCCAGGCAGACTGATCCACACCTTGTTCAAGTTGAGGATCAATGCCATGTGCCAACAAACGCCCCGTCACCACCGGAGGAGTACGGATGACACACAATTCACACCCTGGGACTGAAACGGATCGCAAGCTGGCCATCCAGCGCTTGATGGCGAATGCCACATCGCGCCGGTCCATGCTGAAAGCTGCTGCGGCGGCGGGGTTGATCCCGGTGCTGGGAGGCAGCGTAGTGGCCACACGAGCCGCCGCGCAGGACTCCCAACCCGTGCAGGGCGGCACGTTCGTCACGCTCGGACACCACGAGATTCCCGTGCTCAGCCCGGAGAATGACGGTTCCACCGTGATCTGGGTGGCGGTCGCCCAGATTCATGACTCGCTCTACCAGGTCAACGACCAGTACGAACTCGAGCCGATCCTGGCCGAGTCCTATGAAGCGTCGGCCGACGGCAAGACCTACACGTTCAAGCTGCGAGATGGCGTCACCTGGCACAACGGTGACCCCTTCACCTCGGCCGACGTGAAGTACACCTACGACTGGATCAAGGATCCGGAGAATGCGTCCGTGTACGCGTCTGCGGTATCGCTGATCGAATCGGTGGAAGCACCGGACGATCTGACGGTCGTCTTCACGCTCACCAATGCCGATGCCACCTTCATGGTGAACTCGGCCACCCTGTTCATCCTGCCAGCCGCCTACCACGGCGAAGTCGGTGAGGCTGCCTACTCGGCCGCCCCGATCGGCACCGGCAAGTTCAAGTTTGGTGAGAACAGCGAGTGGATTCCGGCCCAGCGCACGCTGCTGGAAGCCAACGACGACTACTTCCGCGGTCGCCCGAACTTCGACTTCTTCCAGATCGACATCGTGCCAGAAGCCAATGGGCGCTGGGCGGCGCTGGACACCGGTGCAGCCGACAACTCGATCTGGACGCTCAATGCAGAAGACAACCAGCTGATCGCGGAGAGCGGCAACTTCAAGGTCTTCGAGACCCTGCAGAACGCCGTCAATCACTTCGTGCTCAACAACAACCACCCGGTGCTGTCGGACGTCAACATCCGCAAGGCCCTGTTGATGGCCACCGATCGCCAGGCCTTCGCCGACGATGTCTATCTCGGACAGGCCGTGCTCGCGACCTCGCACCTCTCGCCGAACGTCGAGTTCTTCTACAACCCGGATGTGACGCTCTACGAGCACGATCCGGAAGCTGCCGCCGCCCTGCTGGATGAAGCAGGTTGGGTGGCTGGCGACGACGGCGTCCGCGAAAAGGATGGCGTCAAGGCCGAATTCACCCTGACCGTCATTCAGGGCGACACCCAGCGCCGACCGGAGGCCGAACTGGCCCAGCAGTGGTTCAAGGACCTCGGCGTCGACATGGAAATCATCGAAGTGACCGACGCGGTGGCCGGTATGGCCGAGGGTCGTTACGACGCCTCGCTGTACAACTGGGTCTACGGCGGCGGCAACGGTGAGCCAGACGTGCGCGACACCCTGACCACCGATGGTGCCCAGAACGCCTCGTCGTACTCCAACGCGGAGGTCGATGAACTGGCCGCGGCGGGCGTGCTGGAACTCGATCCGGAGAAGCGCCGGGAGATCTACAACCAGATTCAGGCGATTGTGGCGGACGACGTGCCGTTCCTGTACTTCCTGCACCCGCGCGGCTTCTCGTTCTTCGCGAACAAGATCAAGGGGCTGCCGGACACGGTGCTGAGTTCGGACAACCTGTACCTGAACTCCCACACACTCTGGAAAGAGGAATAGTCCTCCGCGAGGAAAGGGGGTGCGGCTGGCTCGCACCCCCTTTTTCGTCCCGCGAATACAGGGTAAAGTCATCCCATGCTTTCCTACATCGTCAAACGCCTGTTCCAGGGTGTGATCGTTCTGTTCCTGGTGACGTTGCTCACGTTTTTCGTGATGTATTTCATGCCGGGCGACCCGGCGCGCAACATGGTTGGGCAGCGCCGGATTACCGAAGAACAGCTGCAGGCCATTCGCGACAAGTGGGGTTTGAGTGATCCCTGGTACGAGCGTTACTGGGCGTGGTTGAGCAATGTGATCCACGGTGACTTCGGGACCTCCATGATGCGGCCCGGCGTGGATATCACCGACATGATCATGCAGGCGGCCGGCATGACCCTGCGCCTGAACCTGATGTCGTTCTTCATCTCCCTGGCCATCGCCGTTCCGGTGGGAGTCTTTGCCGCCACCCGCCGCTATTCCTGGTTTGATTACACCTCAATGCTCGGCTCGACCCTCGGCGTGGCGATTCCAAACTACTGGCTCGCCCTGATGGGAATCGTCATCTTCTCCGTGCAACTCGGCTGGTTGCCCCCCTATGGCGCGGATAGCTGGAAGGCCTACATCCTGCCCGTAGTGGTGCTCTCGATCGAGGAAATGGCCGCCATCGCCCGTTTGACGCGGGGGGCAACCATCGAAGTGATGGGGCAGGACTACGTGACGACGGCCCGGGCAAAGGGGTTGTCGCAGCGGATAGTCGTGATCAGGCATGTGGTGAGAAACGCCCTGCTTCCCGTGATCACCCTGCTTGGCTACCGGGCCGCGTTCATTCTCAGTGGCACCATCGTGATTGAAACGGTGTTTGCCTGGCCAGGTCTGGGTCGCCTCTTCTTCCAGTCCATCACGCAGCAGGACCTGCAGGTGGTGCAGGCCATTGTGCTGTTGCTGGCAACCATTGTTGTGGTGATGAATATTCTGACCGACCTGACCTACGCCGTCATCGATCCACGCGTGAGGGTGCAGTAGATGACGCAGCGTGATGGAAACCTGCACCAGCGGGCCGAACAAGGCCACGCTGATGCCCTCATCGAGCAATCACTCGAACAAGCCACGAGTATCCTCGGCACCCCGGACGAACCGAGCGGATTCAGCGGTGGAGCGCTGGTCGAACGCAGTCAACGGCGGGAAACCTGGCGCCGGTTCAAGCGCTACCGACCAGCCCTGTATGGACTGAGCTTCATCGTGCTGTTGGTGATCTGTGCCGTGTTCGCGGCCTGGATTGCCCCCTACGATCCCAATGAGGTCAATTCCAAGCTGCGCGGGGCCGGACCTTCGGCCGAACACTGGCTGGGCAACGACGATGTCGGGCGCGACATTCTCTCCCGCATCATCTTTGGCTCGCGCATCGCGCTCATCGTCGGCATCGGGGCCACCTCGATCGCGGTGCTCATCGGCGTGCTGGTTGGCGCGACGGCCGGCTACCTGGGCGGCAAGGTGGACTTCATCCTCTCTCGCCTGATCGACACCCTGATGGCCTTTCCCTTGCTGGCGTTGCTGCTGACCCTCTCGACCGTGTTCGGCCCGAGCCTGCGCAATGTCGTGATCGTGATCGGCTGCACGGTCTGGGCGTCCTATGCGCGTGTGGTGCGCGCAGAAGTCCTCAGTTTGCGTGAACGGGACTTCGTGCTGGCGGCCCGGGCAATTGGCACACCGGACCGGCAGATCATCGTCAAGCACCTGATTCCAAACGCCATCGGGCCGGTGATCATCCTGGCTTCGCTGGCAGTGGGCGGCATCATCATCCTGGAATCGGCCCTTTCGTTCCTGGGCCTGGGCGTGCAGCGCCCGACAGCTTCCTGGGGCACGATGTTGTCCGACGGGCGGGAATACCTGCGGAACTATCCGCACATCGCGGTGGCGCCTGGTATTGCCATCGCGCTGACCGTGCTGGCCTTCAACCTGGTGGGCGATGGCCTGCGCGACGCCCTCGATCCGCGCCAGAAGCGATGACGGCCCTCCATCGCCAGGGAAGGCAACGCGCATCCGGCTGGTTTCTCCTGCTGCTCGCAGCGTTGTCCGTCCTGGCGGCGGTTTCATCCACCACCTCCACGACAGCGGCGCACGCCAATCTGGTTTCCACTGATCCGCCGGTCGACGCCCTGCTGGTGAGTTCACCTGCCACGATCCGGATGACCTTCTCCGAGGATGTCGCCACCAGTCCGGCACCAGTGGTTCGCCTGCTCGATTCCTCCGGCACGCCCGCCACTGACGATGACCTGACCTTCACCATCGACCCCGACAACCCGAAGGCTCTCATCGTCGATGTGCCACCGCTGGACCGTGGAACCTGGACGGTCAGCTGGACCGTGACCTCGGCCACTGATGGACACACCCTGAGCGGCACCTGGGCATTCCGGATCGGCGGCGGGCTGCCACCGGGCCAGGCCACGAGTGAGGACGCGTCTCCGGCCGCCTGGGCGGTCGCCCTGCGCTGGCTGACGTTCCTGGGCGTGGCGGGCACAGCCGGGTTCCTGCTCTTCCCGTTCCTGACGCGACAGCCAGGGGCCAGCTTCGCCCTCGACCGCACCACGACCCTGTTCGCCTGGTGGAGCGCGATCGTGGCCCTGCTCGCCTCACTGCTGGAGCCGGTGGGCGCCTGGCTGGCCGATCGCTCACTATCGCTCGGCGACCATATTGCCTCGTTGCCCGACGCATGGAACTGGCGGCCCCTGACCCTGATTCCGCTGGCGATCGGCTTGTCCGCCTGCCTGGTGCTGCGCCGAAACCCCGGCCGACCAGGCGCCATTGGCGGGGCGCTGCTGGCGCTGGCATCCCTGCTGGGACTCATCCTGACCAGCCACGCCGCCGGGCGCGACGAGGATCGCTGGCTTGCGATCACCTCGGATGCCCTTCACCAGTGGTCGGTCGCGCTCTGGACCGGAGGGCTGCTGGCCCTTGTCGTCTGGTTTACTCGGCGTCGCAACCCGGAAGCACCATCCAGTGACGTGCAGCTTGGCAGATTCTCTGCCGCCGCCCTGGTGGTGTTCGTGGTGGGGGTGGTTACTGGCGTTGCCAACACCACCTTCATGCTCAACCTGGTCGAACGGGTCCGCGCTGACGGCTTCGGGGTCGATGCCTTCTCCGATCTCTGGACATCTCGCTATGGCATCGTGCTGTTGATCAAGGTGGCGCTGCTGGTCATCCCCTTCGCGCTGGCAATCTATCACCGGCAGAAGGTCGCCGCCCTGATCCGTGGGTCTGGCCAGTGGGTGGCCTCGATCCCCTCGGTCATGCGCCGCACACTTCGGTGGGAGTTCGTGCTGGTGGCGCTGGTGGTGCTGGGCGGCTCGACCCTGGCGATGTCGTCACCACCGGTGCAGATGGCGCCCGCGCAAGAATCGATCACCCTGGTTTCGCCAACGTCCCCGGCACCGTCCGACGACTCGTTCCTGGTGCACCTGACCCTGGATCCGGCGCAGGTTGGCGACAATCTGCTGACCGTCAATCTCTCCACCTGGATGGGAGAACCGCTTGCCGCGGATCCCCCGCCACGGGTGAGCCTCGCGTTTACCAGCCTCGATCACGGCACCCATGAAGGGGGCGTTGCTCTCACCGAGACAGCCGACGGCTGGGTCACGTCGGGCCTGAAGTTGAGCCTCGAAGGCTGGTGGCAGATCACGGCGACGGTTCAGCGAGCCGGCCAGCAGAACGCGACGGCCGACTTCACGTTGCTGTTGCCTGACCCCAATACGCAGGGGTTCGATGCGCCGTCCTCCCGGAGCTCGGACCCGGAAGCGGAAGCCCTGTTCGAGCAAACGCTGGCCCGGATGACGAGCTGGACGAGTGTTCGCTGGACCGAGTTGATCGGTTCGGGGCTGGATGTGCTGGTGATCGGTGACTTTGCGGTAGTGGAACCGGGTGGTGACGCGACAAATGCCTACTCGATGGATCTGCTCTTCAGTGGGAGTTTCGCTCCGACCTCAACAGGTGCAGCACCCCCAGCTCCGACCTTCGACGGGCGCCGCTCGATCGTCGTTGGCGACAAAGGATGGCTCAACACCGGGAGTGACGTGTGGCTGGAAGAGCCGCCGACCCGCTTCATCCCGCCGTCGGGATGGGATGGGACCTACGCCGGGGCGACCTCGTTCCAGCTGGGTGCACCGCAAACCATTGATGGCGTGGAGTATCAGATCCTGACGTTCCACCTACCTGAGCAACCGACGACGGCCGAAGCGTGGTTCGTCTGGTGGATCGATGCTGAAAGCGGTGAAGTCGTGCGGATCAACATGATCTCACGCATGCACTACATGACCTGGCTCTACCGGGACATCAACGAGGAGTTGGTGATCGAACCACCGGTCGGCAGCGGAGTCGCTACCCCTGCAGCGACTCCGGCGGGTTAGAGCCGCTTGGCGGAAAGTTCGGGAACGGCGGCAATCAGGGGAGGCCCACACGACAGCCAGATGTCGCTGCATGACGCGCAGATTGTGGCTGCCTGGGACCTCCGTACTGTCACAGGCGGAACGGCAACGGCCCAACCCCTCAAGGGAACCCCATACGACACCCGAGCCGCTCAAGCACAGGCTCATCCCAGCGGTTGGCTAGAGGTTCCGACCTGACTCAGCCAGAGTTTGTAACGGCCAACACATCCGCGATCCACTGTGAGCCTTCAGTCGGCTGCATGGGCGTGGTCGGCTCCACAGGAGCATGTGCTGTGGTCGTGGGCGTGCTCATGGCCGTGATCCTCGCCGCAGCCGCAGGCACCTGCTGACACGGCAGCAGCCATCGGCACTGGCAGCGATCGCTCGACCACCCGAGCCAGGCGCAACCCGTTGAAGGTGACCAGCAGTGATGTCCCCACGTCGACCAGCACCGCAATCCAGAGACTGACGAACCCGAAGACGCCGAGAATCAGGGCAAGGACCTTGGTCAGCATCGAGAGGGCAACGTTCTGGCGAATGACGGCCAGCGTTCGCTTCGAAAGCTGCACGACATCGGCCAGCGTCGCCAGATCGTCGCGCATCAGCACGACATCCGCACTCTCCAAGGCCACGTCGGTGCCGCCCATCCCCATCGCGATGCCGACATCGGCCAGGGCCAGCGCGGGGGCATCGTTGACGCCGTCACCCACCATCGCGACCGGGCCGGACGCCTGCAGGCGCTCGATGGTGGTGGACTTCTGGTCCGGCAGCAGCTCTGGCAAGACCTCCGAGATGCCCAGTTCCGCGCCGATGGTGCGTGCCACGGCGGCGCGATCGCCGGAGAGCATCACCAGGTTGGTGACCCCTTCCCGCCGCAATCGCTCCAGTGCTGCCGCGGCGCCAGGACGTACCCGATCGGCAACGGCAATGACACCCAGTAAGGCCGCCGGGCTGACGCTGACATCGAGCAGGAGCAGGGCTGATGCACCTTCGGCGCCAAAGCGTTCGGCGAGGGTTTCCAACCGGGCACGATCGGCCGGCGGAACCGAGTACTCCTCCAGCAACCGTTCGCTGCCAATCACCAGCCGGCGTCCGGCGACCGTCGCTTCGGCGCCCGTGCCAACCTGGGCAGCAAACTCGGTTGCATCCGGAACCAGGAGGTCATCGTGGGTCGCGCGGGAGACGATGGCCCGGGCGAGAGGATGCTCGGAATGCACCTCGATCGCGGCGGCGAGGGCGAGAATGTCTGCCGCGCTGTGTTCACCAAACGGTTCCACGGCGCGAACTGATGGCCGCCCGAGGGTGAGGGTTCCGGTCTTGTCGAACGCCATGGTGCGAATCCGACCGAGATCCTCCAACGCCGCTCCACCCTTGACCAGCGCCCCGAGCCGGGTGGCTGCACCAATGGCCGACACGATCGAAACGGGCGTGGAGATGACCAATGCGCACGGGCAGGCAATGACGAGCAGCACCAATGCCCGGTAGAACCAGGTTCCGGCGTCGCTGGCGAAGGTCCATCCCGCGAGGGCAATCAGGGCTGCAATGACCACCACGGCTGGTGTGTAGACATTCGAGAAGCGATCGACCAACTGCTGGGACGGCGCTTTGGTGGCCTGGGCCTCTTCGACGAGATGGACGATGCTGGCCAGCATCGACTCGCCGACCGGGTGTTCCACCCGCACGGTGAGACTGCCGGTGCCGTTGATCGTCCCGGCAAACACCTGGTCGCCGGCGTGCTTGCCGACCGGGATCGATTCGCCGGTGATGGCCGCCTGCTGGACGGCGGATGAGCCGGAAACGACCACGCCATCGGCCGGCAGCCTGTCCCCCGGCCGCACGATCACCATGTCGCCGGGAGCCAGCGAGCTGGCCGCCACGCTCACCTCGACACCGTCACGCAGGGCAACCGCCTCTTCGGGCGCCTGGTCGAGCAGGCCCTGGATGGCACCCCGCGTGCGATCGAACGCCAGCGCCTGGAGGGTGGTGCCGATCGAGAAGAGCACGACAACCAGGGCCCCTTCGGACCAGTCGCCCAACAACCCCGCCCCGATGACGGAGATCGACATCAGGACATTCATGTCAAGCCGGCGCGCCTGCAATGAGGCAATGGCGGCGCGGGCGATGGGGTATCCGCCGATCACGATCGCAAGGATGAACAACCCGGTCGAAAGTGCCTGCTGGCCAAACCCATGCAGGGCCGTGAACGCGACGATCCAGATGCTGGCGCCGATGAGCGCCGGCACGATCCGGCGATTGCGCCACCA
>CAZNQC010000132.1:0-10767 GCA_964574825.1 uncultured Sphaerobacteraceae bacterium
GCCGGATTGGCGGCACTCTTGAGCGCGGTGACGAGGCGGTGTGGGGTCAGGGTCCCGGTCATGCTTGCTGCTCCGTAGCGACGCCGCACCAGTCGATGGCGGCGAGGGTCGTGGCCTCGATGGCCTTGAGAATTTCGTCAATCTCGATCCACTCGTCGGCGCAGTGGACGAAGCGCACGTCTCCGGCACCATAGGTCGCCGTCGGAATGCCGCCGATGTTGATCAGCAGGCGCATGTCGAGCCCGGCGGTGATGCCTTTCAAGGTGGCGGGTTTGCCGGTGACGGCTTCGTGGGCGCGAGCGATGGTCTGGGCAATCGGCTCGTCAGGCGAGATTTCGCAGGAAGCGAACTGGCCGCCGAACCACTCCACTTCCGGCCGGTGCTCGCGCATCCAGTCGTCAGCATCGGCGATTTCGGCCACCCGGCGTTCGGTTTCGGCCTGCATCTGCTCGATGGTTTCACCCGGCAGGAAGCCAAGGCGACCTTCGGCCACCAGCACTTCCGGCACGGTCGACGCCCAGGTTCCGGCCCGCACCAGACCGGTGCTGATCGGGAACTTGTTCGGCATGTGGTCGTAGAGCGGATGGCTGAGCGTCGCGTTGCGTTCGGCTTCCCAGTCCAGCAGCATCTGGAAGATCGGATAGAACTTCTCGATGGCCGAGACGCCTTCATTGCGATGGGCGCCATGGGCAGACTTGCCGTGGACGGTGATGCGGTAGACCAGCGATCCGCCATGGGCGATGACGACATCGAGGTCGGTCGGCTCCGAGATCAAGGCGGCATCGGCCCGGTGACCGCGCAGCACGGTCGCCAATGCACCATAGCCGCCGTCTTCCTCGCCGATGCTGGAGGCCAGCACCAGGTCGCCCTGCAGCGTGATTTCCAGGGCGTCGAGGATGTCGAGCACCATGATGTGCGTGGCGACGCCAGCCTTCATATCACACGCGCCACGGCCGTATATCCGTTCGCCGACAACCTCTCCGAGCGGATTGGTTGTCCAGAGATCGGTGTCGCCAAAGTCAACGGTGTCGACGTGTCCCTGCAGCATCAGCGACTGCCCACCCCCGGCACCGGCGCGCGTGCCGACCAGGTGCGGACGTCCTTCGTAGGCCGACTGATCGCCGACCTGCCCGAGATAGTCGGCGACGTCGTCGCGAGTGGTTTCCCAGCGATCGATCAGCAGACCCCGCGTGGCGTAGTTCCGCTCGACCACGTCCTGCACGGCCGCTTCATTCCCGGTGATGCTCTCGGCGCCGACCAGGTCGAGCACCAGTTGGACGATGGCGTCGCGACGCGACCAGACGGCGTCGTGAACGGCGGAAACGAGGTCGGAAGACGGTTCTGTCACGGCAATACCTCGACTATCACTCACACCAGGCTGGCGCATCCAGGAAGGACCCATCAGCCCGGCATCCTGCTTCAGTGACGGACCAACAAGCAGGGCATCCGCCCTTACGGTTCAATGGCATCGACGGCGAAATGCCGCCGGAACCACTCGCGGCTCCGGGTATGGAAATCGATCCGGTAGACCGGGTGTCCCATCCAGGGGAACCCATGGTTGCATCCGGGATAGCGCACGAATTCGGTCTCGACGCCGATCGTTTTCAGCGCGGCAAACAGTTCCTCGCCCTGACCAAGCGGGCACCGCACATCGGCTTCACCGTGGAGGATGAGCGTCGGTGTCGTCGCTTGCCAGATGTAGGTCGACGGAGAGTGCTCGCGCATCCACTCCAACCGCTCCGGCGGGGCGCCTCCCCACAGGGCGGGGCCGAGGAAGTGGGTGATATCGCTCGTGCCATAGAACGACTCGAAGTCGAACGCGGGGGCGCCACAGACCGCCGCCTGAAACCGATTGGTCTGGCCGATCGCCCAGGACGTCATGTAGCCGCCATAGGAGTAGCCCCAGATGCCGGTCCGCTCGGCATCGGCATACGGTTCGGCGAGCACCGCATCGAGCGCTGCCTGCACGTCCCGCCAGTCGCCGCCGCCCCAGTCGGAAATCACCTGGTCGGCAAACTCGCGCCCATAGGAGGTCGACCCACGCGGATTGCTGGCCACAACGATATTGCCGGCGTTGGCCAGCATCACCGCCGTATCGTGGAATCCCTCTCCGTAGAAGCCAGACGGTCCCCCATGAACGGCCAGCACGACCGGATAGGTTTGCTCTGGATCGAAATCCGGGGGATAGGTCACCCAGGCGTCGATCTGGTACTCCTCACTCGGCACCGTGATCTTTGTGGTCGTCCCCACCGGGAATTCGCGGAACAGCTCGCCATTGATGTCGGTGATGACCGTTGAGGTTCGGGTCTCCAGATCGATCAGCACGATGTCGCCGGTGGTGGTCGGGGTCGAATAGCCCTGCACGGCGTAGCGGCCACTGGCATCGGCGCTCAATCCGCTGGTCATGGCCGGTTGCGCCAGGAACGGCTGCACCTCGCCACTGGCGGGATCAATGGTCCAGAATCCGCTCGCTCCGGATTGAACGCCCGCCACGATCGCCGTGCCATCTTCGCGCCAGATTGGCTGGCTGGGAGGCAGGAACCCGGCAAACCCGCCACTCGGCACGAACGCCAGGTCGTGGGTGAGGTTGGTCATCGTGCCACTTGCCACGTCGTAGCGCAGGAACTCATCCTGCGTGAGCGCCTTCTCGCCCCCGCTGAAGAGGATGAAATCGCCCGCTGGCGACCACCGGAACATGCCCACCATCCAGTCGGCCGGTTCCGTGTAGGTGATATCGCCACTCTCGACCTCGACGATGCCGAGTTTCTGGAAGAACAACAGCTCCTCCACGACCTTGACCGCCAGCTTGCTACCATCAGGCGACCACTGCGGGTCGGCATGGTCACGCACACCGGACGTGAGTTGGCGGGGCTGTTCACCATCAAGCTTCAGCAGGAAGACTTGCAGGCGCACCGTGTTCTGGATCCCGCGCAGGTCTTCCTTGTACTGCAGCGAGGTCACCACCCGGACCGGTACCGGATCCTGCTCTGGCGGGGGAGCATCCTCCGGTGCGGCCGGGTCCACGCCTACCGTATAGGCCAACGTCGAGCCATCGGGCGACCAGGTCAGGGCCGAAGGGGGTGTGCGATGCTGGGCCAGCACGCGAGACTCGCCACCGGCGACATCGATCAACCGGACAGTGTGGGGCAGGTCACCTTCTTCCTGGGAGACGAAGGCAATCGACCGGCTATCTGGCGTCCAGGCCGGTGCACCATTGGTGATCCCGACCGTCGTCAACTGGCGAGGATTTGCGCCGTCCCGATCCACCAGCCAGAGGTGGCTCGCGGGGGTCCCCTTCTCGCGGTCGGTCTCCACCAGGGCATAGACGATGGCCGACCCGTCGGGTGCGATGACCGGCGATGCCGCCGCGCGAATGTCGTAGACAAGTTGTTCCGGGGTCAGGGGAGTACTCACGTTGGGAAACCTCAACTGAACGCAAACATCGATATCGTGCCGAGCTATCCTCGGACTCCCGAGCCCCGGGCCGGACTCAGGACGAAAGCACTTCTGGATTGACGATGAAGGGCGGTGCTTCGCCCCGCAGGAACGTCGCCAGGTTGGTAGCGGCCATCGTCGCCATGGCCGTCCGCGTTTGCACCGTCGCCGACGCGATGTGCGGCGCGATCACACAGTTCGGCAGACTGACCAGTGGGTGATCGGCGGGCAACGGCTCCGGATCGGTCACGTCGAGCCCGGCAGCAAGGATCTGACCGGTGGTCAGGGCTTCCAGCAAGGCGTCGGTGTCGACGACCCGGCCACGTGCAGCATTGATCAGGATGGCGGTCGGCTTCATTAGCGCGAACTCTTCGGCCGCGACCATCTGGTACGTCTCATCGTTGAGGGCCACATGCAGGCTGACGTAGTCCGACTCGGCCAGCAGCGTTTCCCACGGAACGATTTCGGCGCCCACTGCCTGGGCCGCTTCGAGGTGCGAGGTTTTGTCCAGCACCAGGATGCGCATGTTGAAACCCTGGGCCATCCGCGCCATGGCCTGGCCGATGCGCCCGAACCCGATGATGCCGATTGTCGCGCCATAGACGTTCTGACCGAGCAGCACCTGGGGTCCCCAGGTTTTCCAGCGCCCTTCATCTATGTAGGCGGCGGCCTCGACGATCCGCCGCGAGGTGGCCATCAGCAGGGCAAAGGCGAATTCGGCGGTGGTTTCGGTCAGCACACCAGGTGTGTTGCAGACCGCCACGCCGCGCTCGGTAGCCGCCTCGACATCGATATTGTCGTAACCAACAGCGTAGTTGCTGACGATGCGAAGCTGCGGATGGGCATCCAGCACGGCCCCGTCGATGCGGTCATCGAGCAACGTGAGGGCCCCGTCGACCCCGTCGAGGAAGCTCGCCAGCTCGTCGGGTGTGGGCGGCATCTCCTCCGGCCAAACCCGCAGCTCACAATCCCCGGCCAGAATATCGAGACCCGCCTGCGGAATCTCCCGGGTCACCGCAACCAGCGGCTTGCTCATCATTGTCTCCTCGGTTCGACACCGGCGTCGTCGCCAGCCTGTGGTGCCCTTGTACCGGCAAATGCCGAGAGGCGCAAGCATTGCCCGCGCCGCTCGGCACCGTTGATCCCGCGCCCAGGAGGCGAGGTGGAATCAGTCGGCGGATATCGCCTCACCCAGCGCCTGCCGCCGTTCCGTATCGGAAAACCGCTCGCGGAGGTGAACCGGCGCTTCCTTCGTCTTCGTGCGCACGCGCAGGTTGATGATCTCAACGAAGACGCTGAAGGCCATGGCGCTGTAGATGTAGCCCTTCGGAATGTGGTGATGGAAGCCTTCCGCCACCAGCGACATCCCAATCAGGAGCAGGAACGAGAGCGCCAGCACCTTGACGGTGGGATGCTGCTGCACGAAGTCGGACAGCGGCTTGGCGGCGACCATCATCACGCCAACCGCGATCACCACCGCTGCGATCATGACGGGCACGTCGTCGGCCATGCCGACCGCCGTGATCACCGAATCGAGCGAAAAGACGATGTCCATGATCATGATCTGGACGATCACCCCACCGAACGACACCGCCTTGACGTCCTTGTGAACCTCTTCTTCACCCTCCAGCTTGTGGTGCAGCTCAACGGTGGCCTTATAGATGAGGAAGAGTCCGCCACCGAGCATGATCAGGTCCCGGCCGGAGAATTCGCGGCCAAGAACCTCAAACCAGGGATCGGTCAGGCCAACGATCCAGCCGATGGCAAACAGCAACCCGATCCGCATGACCATCGCAGCGGCAAGGCCAACGAGCCTCGCCCGGTTCTGCTGATCGGCTGGCAATTTGCTGGCCAGGATGGAGATGAAGACGATGTTGTCGACGCCGAGCACGATCTCGAGCGCCGTGAGCGTCAGCAATGCGGTCCAGATCTGGGGATCGGAAAGCCAGTCCATGGGCGAAGCAACCTCCGGAGGGAGAAATCAACCTGGAGCGAAGAGTCGCTCCGACGGAACGGAACCGTGGCACGTCGCACTATATCCCAGCGCGTGCCGCCATCGCCGGACGACCTGGCACCTGCTGCGTGAGGGATTTCACATGTTGTATCATCGGTCGCGGAGGGGAGTATTCCTTTCAGGTTGGTGTCGTCAATACGGCAGGATCGAGTTCCTCCCGGCACCACCGTCCGTCGGCCACCCCCGGTTGCGATGGAAGAGACCTCCGGTCGGTTTCATCATTCCATCCGGAGGAATGCCACGTGCACGTCCCCTTGTGGGTGTGGGCGATCACCATCGCCTTCATCATCGCTCTTCTGGTCTTCGACTTCTTCACGCACGTTCGCACCCCCCACGCTCCTACCCTGCGGGAATCGACCGTCTGGTCGATTTTCTACGTTGGGTTGGGCCTGGCGTTCGGTGTCATGCTCTGGTTCGTGTGGGATCACCAGCACGGCATCGAGTATTTTGCCGGCTTCCTGACCGAGAAGAGTCTCTCGATCGACAATCTCTTCGTCTTTCTCATCATCATGACCAGCTTCCGCGTGCCGATCGAGTACCAGCAAAAAGTGTTGCTGGTCGGCATCGCCATTGCCCTGGTAATGCGCGGAATCTTCATCGCCCTCGGCGCGACCATCATCGAGAACTTCAGCTGGGCGTTTTACATCTTCGGCATCTTCCTGGTTTACACGGCCTGGAAGCTCGCCAATTCCAGCCACGACGAGGATGAGGAGTACCACGAAAACGCCTTCATCAGGTTCGTGCGGCGCGTGCTTCCCACCACGGAAACCTACGTCGGCGACAAGATGGTGGTGAAGATCGACGGCCGGCGGATGATCACACCGATGGCAATCGTGATGCTGGCAATCGGCTCGACCGATCTGCTGTTTGCCTTCGACTCGATTCCGGCGATCTTCGGCCTCACCCAGGAGCCGTACATCGTCTTCACGGCCAACGCCTTCGCCCTGCTCGGCCTGCGGCAGCTCTACTTCCTGCTCGGTGGCCTGCTGGAGCGTCTCATCTACCTCTCCTATGGCCTCGCCTTCATCCTTGGCTTCATCGGCGTCAAACTGGTGATCCACGCCATGCGCAAGAATGAAGTGCCGTTCATCAACGGCGGTGAGCACATTACGGTCATCCCCGAAATCCCCACCTGGATGTCCCTGGGCGTGATCATCATCACCATCGCCGTCACGGCCTGGCTCAGCCTGCGCGCCACCAAGGACGACGATGCGGGCAGCGGCGACACTCCAGTGCCGGCCGCCCACTAGCTCCGGTAGCCAAACCCAAACCTCAGCAGGAATCGTCCGGTTGTGCACGTGCGCAGCCGGGCGGTTCGCTGTCTGCCCAGTTTCCGCCGATGAATCTGGTGCAATCTGCCCAACCAGCTCATTTGACGCGGAAACTCGCCATTGCCATACTCTCTGCATCCTTCTCGGTGACGATGTTGCCACCGCGATAGTGGAGCGCATACACCCGGGGTCAAGATCCCCGGAATTCTGCGCATCACCGGCTGCCCGGTTTCGAGCAGCTGGCGGGTCAGGTTTCCCGTTCGGCCACGGTCCTGTGGGACATTGCCGCACGGCCAGCAGCCGGGGCAATCGTGTTCTGGCGCAGGAGATAGAGGAGCACCATGGCCGTAACTCCAGAATCACGTCGCTTGATCGAACGAAGTCTCTCGTTGACGTTGTCGCGCCGCACAGCCCTGCAGGCGATGGCCGGTGCCACCGCCACGGTCGCTGCCGGCAGTGTTGCCCCGGCGGTCTTCGCCCAGGCGACGCCAGAAGGTCCCGGCGTCGGCTTTGCCCCGTACGATGGCGCACTGGCCGAGAACCAGACCATCCGCCTGCCACTGTCCGAGCCGGTCACCATGGACCCCGGAGCCAGCACCGGCTTCGATGAACTCGCCATCTTCTTCAACATCTACGACGCGCTTACCCGGGTCGACCAGCGCACCGGTGAAATTGTTGGTGCCGCTGCCGAAAGCTGGGAGTGGACCGACGACCTGATGGAATACACCTTCCATCTCAAGCCTGACCTTCAATGGTCAGACGGTACTCCGCTCACCGCCAATGACTTCGTCTACTCCTGGCGCCGCGTGCTCGATCCAGAGACCCTTTCCGAGTACGTTCCGGCCATGTTCTACCTGGCCAATGGCGAGGAAATCGCCAATGGCGAAGCCGAGCTGGATGCGCTCGGTGTTGAAGCGGTCGACGACTCGACGCTCAAGGTCACCCTCTCCGACCCGCTTGCCTTCTTCCCCTTGATCACGGCTACCTGGACCTACATGCCGGTGCCGCAGCACATCATCGATGAATACGGCGACGGGTGGACCAACACCGGCGAGACAGGCGTCTCCAACGGTCCGTATGTGATGGAGTCATGGTCGCACGATCAGTCCATCGTACTGGTTGCCAACCCCAACTACCGCAGCGGCGATCCGGTCACCATCCAGCGAGCCGAGTACAGCATCTTCGAGGACACCACCACCCAGGCGTACATCGCGTTCGAAAACAACGAGCTCGACTATGCTGCACCAGAAGGACCGGACCTCGACCGGGTGCTGGCCGATCCGGAACTGGCGGCCGAATTGCTGCAGTTCCCGCTCTCCAACTGCAACTTCATCGTCTGCGACACGCGTGGTGAATTCACCGGCCAGATCGCGTTCCGCCAGGCGCTCTACAAGTCCGTGAATCGCACGGATCTGGCTGGAGTCGTGCTCCGCGACCAGTACATCCCGGCGTTCACCATTGTTTCGCCAGACATTCCAGGTTCGCTGCTGGACGAATCCCCGCTGACTGAAAGTGTCGAAGAGGCGCAGCAGTTGCTGGTCGATGCCGGCATCGATCCCTCAGCCGTCACGATCGATATCACCTACCAGAACTCACCCGCCCGCGTGCAGACGGTGTCGGAATACCTCCAGAATGCCTGGCAGGAAGCCCTCGGCATCACGGTCACGTTGACGCCAATCGAGTCGGCCACCTACACCGACTGGCGTGCCGCCCGTGAAACCCAGACCTTCGATGTCTACACGGGTTCCTGGGGCTCGGACTTCGCCGATCCCTCGAACTGGCACAACCAGAACTTCACCAGCGAGGCCAATCACTACCGTTCGCACTGGCTGAACGAGGAATACGACTCGCTGGCCGCCCAGGCGCTGGTCGACCCGGATATCGAAGAGCGAAACGCCCTCTACCAGCAAGCGGAAGAGATCCTGGTCGAGGAAGCCCCGATCATTCCTCTCTATCGTGGCGAGGCGGCGCGCGCCGTCAAGCCGTTCGTCAAGGATCTGTTCCTGCAGCCGACCTTGTCGTTCGTTCACCTGCGAACCATCAAGATCGCTGCCGAATAAGCGGCACGAGCATGGGAGGCCCGGCTATATTCGGGCCTCCCTCCTTCGTTTAGCCTGGTTAGGTCCTTCATGCGCCACGGTGCCTATGTCATTCGCCGCATCCTGCTCCTGATCCCCACCCTGCTGGCGATTTACACGCTCACGTTCTTCCTGATTCACGCGACGCCTGGCAGTCCGTGGTCGTCTGGCGACAAGCCGGTCCATCCAGTCGTTCTCAAACGATTGAATGAAGCGTACGGGCTCGACGATCCGCTCTGGAAGCAATACGTCGACTATCTCTGGAACGTTCTGCACGGCGACTTCGGTCCTTCCTTCGGCTCGAAGGCGCGCTCCGTGTCCGACATCATTGGCGACACCTTTCCGGTCTCCTTCTCGCTCGGCATCGTCGCGATGGCGATCGCAATGGTGATTGGCATTTCGCTCGGCGTTCTCGGCGCCCTGAAGCACAACGGGGTTGTCGATTACATCACGAGTTTCGTGGCCATCGTTGGGATCTCCACACCGTCGTATGTGATCGTCTCGCTCCTGGTCCTTATTTTTGCCAGCCAGTTGGGGTGGCTGCCGACCGGTGGTTGGGACGGCATTTTCTCCGTGAAGATCATCATTCCGGCGTTCGCCCTCTCGCTCTATCCTGCCGCAGTGCTGGCCCGCTACACCCGCTCGACCATGCTCGACGTGCTGAACGCCGACTACGTGCGGACGGCCCGGGCCAAAGGACTCAGCCAGCGATCCGTGGTGGTTCGCCATGCTCTCCGCAACGCCCTGATTCCGGTGCTCACCGTTTCGGGAGTCATCCTGGCCGACGTCATCACGGGGTCGTTCTTCGTCGAGAGCATCTACTCGGTGCCAGGCCTGGGCCGATACTTCGTCTCCTCGATCACCGAACGCGACTATCCCGTCATTCTCGGGACCGTTCTCCTGTTTGGCTTCGTGATTGCGGTGATGAATCTGATCGTCGACCTGCTCTATCCGCTCCTCGATCCGCGCATGTCCGCGTAACAGGCCGAGGAGGACAGGATGGAAAGCGCTCCCCCACTGGAAATGACCCAGGAGACGTTCCAGCTCGAACGGAAGCTGGAACGCGTCGACGGGTTCTGGCAAAGCGCCTGGCGCCAGTTTCGCAAGAACCGGTTGGCCGCGATTTCGGCCGGTTTCATCGTGCTGATCGCCCTGATCGCCATTTTCGTGCCATACATGCTTCCGCAAACCTACGCCACGCAGAACCTCCAGGACTCACTGCAGGGACCAAGCTGGCGTCACCCGTTCGGGACAGACGCCCTCGGGCGGGACCTGATGACGCGCCTCATCTTTGGGGCCCGCATCTCGCTGACGGTCGGCATCGTCGTTCAGCTGGTCATCCTCTCGATCGGCGTGCCGATGGGATTGCTGGCTGGGTACCTGGGCGGCAAGACCGACACCCTCATCATGCGGCTGGTCGATGTGCTCTATGCCATCCCCAACCTGCTCTTCATCATCCTGATCATGACCTTCCTGCGCGGGCAGTTCGGTGACGCACCCACCGGCTTCGTCAAGGTGCTGGCAGACTTCGACCGCAAGACCGGTGGCTTGATCGGTGTCTACATCGGACTCGGCCTCGTCTCCTGGCTGACCGTGGCTCGCATCGTCCGCGCCAACACCATGTCGCTCAAGGAGAAGGAATACGTCGAGGCCGCACGCGGGCTGGGTGCCCCGGGCAGCTCGGTGGTGCGGCGGCACATCCTGCCGAACACGATCGCCCCGATCGTTGTGGCCGCCACGCTCGGTATTCCCGGTGCGATCCTCTATGAGGCCGGGATTTCCTTCCTCGGACTTGGCGTGCTGCCCCCGATGCCAAGTTGGGGGTTGATGATCTCGGACGCGATTCCGCAGATGCGGTCGCACCCCTACATGCTGGTTTTCCCGGCCCTGATCCTCTCGCTGACCGTGCTCGCCTTCAACTTCATCGGCGACGGCCTCCGCGACGCCCTCGATCCCTGGATGAAACGGT
>CAZNQC010000133.1:0-2787 GCA_964574825.1 uncultured Sphaerobacteraceae bacterium
GCCTGCGCTCGCGATCACCACCTCGACCTGCCCGGTATCCTTGGGTAGGACCGATACAGAGTTCAAGGGGTGGGGACACGATGCCAGGTGACAGGAATGCCACGCACGGCGAGGCGCTGGAACGGCTGATTCGTCGTGCCCAACGAGTGGATGGCGCGGTGGCACTGGCCGCCTATGGATCGACTGCAAGCCGAACCTGGAATACATACTCTGACCTGGACCTCATTCTGTGGGTCGAAGATGAGGTCCAGGTGAACAGTGTGCACTTCACATTTGCTGGCATTCCGGTTGATCTCAATCTGAAGTCCCTGGCAGTGTGGCGCGATGGCGACCTTGGCTGGTTGCCGCCCGATCCGCTCATGGCAATCTGGGATCCACAGGGAATAGTCGCGGCGACCCAGGCTCCACCCAGACAGTCGAGACCAGCCGACGCCGAACAGTATCGCTACGCTCACGCACACCGCCTGCTGAAGCTGCAACAGGTGATCGGTCAGGACGACGAAGTCGCCGATTTTCTTGTGGCAGGAGCCACGCACTGGATCGCCGTGTCCTGGTGCCACGCGCGAGGTCAGCGCTTTCCCGGAATCGACAAATTGGTCGTTCAGTGGCGCCGGGATGATCCGGAGATGATTGCCTGGCTTCTGGAGACTGTAATGAATCGTGAGGGGCGATTGGAGCATATTCGCCGGGCATCCGAACGAGCACTCGAACCGGTGGGTGGTCTGTTGCGGCCCGATGAGGTCTATATCACCGGGTTGCGCAATGAGCCGGTGACGGATACGGATCGATCGCGAACGCTGGATCAGTTGGTGAGTGTGCTGGGTATGCCAGAACCGGGAGTGTGAGCAGTCGATCCTGCAGGTGGCCCCGATGCCGTTGGATACGAGGCAGTAGTGCCAGTTCGCCTGAAAGGTTGCGGCAAAGACCAGGCAAGTAGGCAGGGTGTCTCGGCCCAGCGCTCATGGGAGATGTTCGCCAGTCGCCACCCGCTGGGGTCTGTGATACCTCCATGACGGTTGCCCAGGCAATCTCCCGGAGTCGGAATCACCCCCTGTCATGAGCCTCACGACAGGGGGTGAATGCAGCAGGAGAGGTTAGTGTGGCGGCTCACGGAGCCTCGACGACCTCAGGCTCTCCCCGCAGGTCGGCCAGGTAGGCATCAACCCGGCTCTGGAGATCCTGCTCGGTCACGAGCGGCCGGTTCTCGATCGATGCCGACATCACCGGGGCCACGGCGCCGGTCACCACCTCGGCTGCCTGCTGGCTGGCCCACACCAGTCCCCAGCCCAACAGCATCAGCATGGCCGCCACCAGCAATGGACGAACGGCTGCCTGGAGCAGGCGCGTGGCATCTGCCGGTGGCACAACCGGATAGACCAATCCCAGTCGCTGGATTGGAGCGGTGCAGACTATCGATTCGCGCATACATCCCCCGCCGATGAGCAAACTCGCTTCACCTTCTCCAACGATTTTGCCATCACCGTGTGAGATGCCCTGCCCGACTGACCGGGAAATGGATCTGGGGGATAACCCTACCATCTCCCCGGCGCCCTACCGCCATGCACGCCAGATGGTGCCTGAACCGTGTTATGCAGTGGCCAGGCTGGAGATGAACCCGTCGAGGACGTCCAGTGCGACGGCCACGTCGGCTTCCGCAATCGACTCGGCCGGGTTGTGCGATATCCCTTCGCGACATCGCACGAACAGCATCGAGACCGGAGTGACCGCCGCCAGGGTCAGGGCATCATGACCGGCGCCGCTGTACAGGGTGAGCGGCTCGTAGCCGGCCGCCGCAATCGCGCGTTGCAGCACGTCTGTCAGGTGCGGATCGCAGGTAACTCCCTCGAAGCCGGGCGCCTCGATCCATTCGATGGTGACGCCCCGCGTCGATGCCACGGCATCGATTCGCGAGCGAAGGTGACTCACGGCTCGTTCGCGCACCGCCGGATCGGCATGACGCAGATCCAGGGTGAACTCGGCCCGGCCGGGAATCACGTTCGATGCACCCGGCGAGACCTGCAACTGGCCAACTGTCGCGACCAGGTTCTCTTCAGTACCGCCTACCTGCTCGATTGCCAGCACGAGTTCGGCGGCGGCTGCCAGCGCATCGCGACGGAGATTCATCGGCACTGTTCCGGCATGGCCCGCCATGCCTTCGACCACAATCGTCGCCCGGGTGGAGCCAGTGATGCTCGACACGGCCGCGACCGGAAGATTCTTCGCTTCCAGCACCGGTCCCTGCTCGATGTGCACTTCGATGAACCCAAGGAGCGAGGCGGGGTCGTAGGCATCGGCCGCGATCGCGTCGGGATCGTTCCCGATCGCCGCGATGGCCTCGCGCAGTGACGTGCCTTCGTCGTCCCGCAGATCAAGCCAGGATGGATCCCACCTTCCAGCCAGCGGACTGGACCCAAGAAATGAGGTATGGAAACGATTGCCCTCCTCGTCGGCAATGGCCACCACCTCGACCGCGAATGGCAGACGCACCCCCGTATCGTTGAGGTTTTGGACCGCCGCGATCCCGGTCAGGATGCCGAGTGTCCCGTCGTAGCGTCCGGCGTCGACGACCGAGTCGTAGTGGCCGTTGATGAGCAGGGTCTTGGGAGATTCCACGGACAGATCGGCGTCGTAGCGGCCGATCAGGTTGCCGATGGTGTCCACCCGGGTGGTCAGACCGGCCCCTGCCATCCACGCCGCCAACTGTTCGCGGGCAGCCCACAACGCCGGAGTGGCATACGGTCGGGTAATCTGCCCCTCGACCATGGTGAGGGTGGCGAGCTGGTCGCT
>CAZNQC010000133.1:2887-10672 GCA_964574825.1 uncultured Sphaerobacteraceae bacterium
GACATCCGCAGCGTGATCAGCCCATAGGCCGGGAACGGATCGCTGTAGACCTTCACCTCGGGTGACGACTCCGAGGCGGAGTAGGGATCTCGCGTGCGATTCTGGGCCGAGAACCGCACTTCCGCAAGTTGCGGGAACCGCTCCAGCAACCGCAGACCCATTTCGTGCACCAGGTGCTGGATCGATTCGGAGTTGAATTCGGCAAACACTGCCGCGCAAATGTCGTGTACCTGTTCGGCTGGCACATACCGATGGGTATGTTCGCCGAAGGCATCCTGCACGTCCCGGTACGTCCAGTAGACATCCATGTAAATGAACAGGGGCCGGTCGGAACGCTCGGGCAGGGTCGTGTGCTCGTCCCGCACGAAGTGGGTGAACGAGGAGCCGGTGATCTTGAACAGCCGCAACCCGGTGTGGCCGCTTTCGTGGCCGGTCACGGTCGGGGCGCCGTCGACTCGCTTCATGTTCAACGTGGCGATGGCGGTGGACTGCCTGCCGGCACCGGTGAAGAGCACCTCGCTGTCGCGGAAGCTGCCTTCGTCCTGGGGAACCTGGGCGGGCGGGAAAGGCAATTCGCGGACGGTCAGCCGCAGGTCGTTGATCTGGGCATAGGTGGTGATGAAGTGGTGACCGACCTGCTGGAGGTAGCCTTCGATGGTGGTGCCGTCGAACTCCAGCGCTTGCCGGATGATGATGTTCTTCATCGAGTCGGTCGCGACGACCATCGAATTGTCGCCTTCGGTGTAGGAAGGCAGGAAGTCCGAGCCGAAGACCTCCATGTCGACTTCCGCCGCGAAGAGGGTGTTGTCGCGCCCGAGGAAGGGTGACTCCGGCACGGGCATCAGGCCCCGCAATGGCCTGGCGTAGACCCGGTAGACGGGGACGCGAAGCTTGCCGTAGCTGATTTCGTACCGATGGGCCATGAAAAGGAGTCCTCCGCTCGCAGGTGTCATCACGATCTGGCGTCATGATGCCAGCAAATGACCCTCGCTGGCGACTTCCCATCTTTCGGATGTTCTTCGATAGATTGACTGGAACCGTATAATGTCCATGTAAGTGGTGACCGGTCGAGGTAGAGATAATCTATCGTCTACGATCCGGATCAACCCTTCGGGGTAAGGTCATGCGGGGGTGATAGTCCCGCCGAACGGTCGCCACTTTCTTCAGCCTCCCAAACCAATCGAAGCCGTGATGGTGGCCTCCCGCGTCGTGTGCGGTGTTGCTGGCGTGCACTGATGACGGAGTTGTTTAGACCGGGCCTATCCGCAATCTTGACGACCACTGCAATGTCATGGCGTGCATTTCGCCGCTTGTAGAAGACTCCGGTCATGGAATTGTCCAGAGCAATGGCTACGGCATCGGGAGCAACAACTGCTTCGATCACCAGCGATTCAAACTGTTCAATTTCTCGGTGCTCGCTGACATAGTGCATTCGCTGCCTTCTGGTAATGATCCCTATGTCGGAGAATCTCTCTGGCCATGCCACCAGCGCTTCGACCGGAATACTCCCCAGAGTGATGATCGGTGGCCCGGAAGGATCTACAAGCTCACGCAGGATTGAAGCGGAGGAGCGGGGTGACATGCTTGAGCGTCAATCCTGTACCAGGTCGTGCAGGCGGTACCAGGCGATCCGGGCGATTTCCCGCAACGCCGTCTTCCGTTCCGCGTCAGCGTCATTCGGCAGGCGTGACTCGAATCCCGCCAGAATGCTGGCCTTCCTGTTCTCCCGTGCGCAAATCACGAACGGAAACCCGAATTTCGCCTGGTAGGCCGCATTGAACTCGGTGAACGCGGCGACATCGTCCGGCGTCAGGTCGTCCGGACCGAGCCCGGCAGCCCGCTGTTCGGCCGTCGACTCCCTTGTCAGCGTTCCGGCCTGAGCCGCTCGCCCGACGAGGTCGGGATGGGCGCGAATCAGGCCGAGTTGCCGTTCGACGCTGGCTGTTTCAACCGTTGCCACCATGGCGGCATGCAAGGTGTCGACCGACATGAACGGTGCCTGCGGCCACGTGTCGGCCACGATCCACGGCGAGTGCTCGAAGACGCCGCCGAGCAGGGCGACGGCGTCTTCGGCGTCCCAGGCGTTCAGTTCGGCCAGGGAAACGGTGGCCATCAGTCGAGCAGGGCGTAGGCGGGCAGGGTCAGGAACGGAATGAAGCTCTGGCCGTGGACCAGCAGATCCAGCACTTCGGCTGCGTCCCCATACCGGCTTTCGCCAGCGCCGCCCAGTTTTTCGAGTTCCTCGGCCCGCAGCCGGTCGTAGTACTCAACCGTGATCGGCTCGCCTTCCACCGTCGATTCGTCGTGCCGGATCCATTGCCAGATCTGGGCGCGCGAAATCTCGGCTGTGGCGGCATCTTCCATCAGGTTGTAGATCGCGGCCGCACCTACCCCATTCAGCCAGGAATTGATGTACTGCAGGGCGACGTTGATGTTCATCCGCAGGCCGTTTTCGGTGATCTGGCCACCTTCGACCGTGAACGTCAGCAGATCGTCGGCTGTCACGCCAGGGTGCGTGTCAGCATTGGCCTGCTTCTGGTTCGGCTCGTCACCCAGCTTCGCGCTGAACTCCTCGATCGCCACCGGCACCAGCCCCGGATGCGCCACCCAGGTTCCGTCAAAGCCGAGCGAGGCTTCGCGGTGCTTGTCCTCGTGGACCTTGGCGAAGGCGATCGTGTTTGCCTCCTGGTCGCGGCGCGAAGGAATGAACGCCGCCATGCCGCCAATTGCGTGTGCCCCCCGCTTGTGGCAGGTGTGCACCAGCAATTGGGCGTAGGCACTCATGAATGGCACGGCCATCGTCACCTGGGCGCGGTCGGGCAGCACCTTGGTCGGGTCATTCTGGTAGGTCTTGATCGCGCTGAAGATGTAGTCCCAGCGGCCGGCATTCAGCCCGGCGGCATGGTCGCGCAGTTCGTAGAGGATCTCTTCCATCTCGAACGCGGCCGGGAACGTCTCGATCAGCACGGTCGCCCGCACCGAGCCGTGCGGGATGCCCAGTTTTTCCTGTGCGCGGGTGAACACGTCGTTCCAGAGCCGGGCTTCGAGGTGGCTCTCCATCTTCGGCAGGTAGAAGTAGGGGCCGGAGCCACGATCCAGCAGTTCCTGGGCATTGTTGAAGAAGTAGAGCCCGAAGTCGACCAGCGACCCCGAGGCTTCTTCGCCATCGACCAGCACGTGCCGCTCGTTGAGGTGCCAGCCGCGCGGACGCACCACCAGGGTGGCGGTTTCCTCGTTGAGTTCATAGCTGCGGCCGTCGGGGTTCTGGAAGGTGATGGTGCGGCGCACGGCGTCGGCCAGGTTGCGCTGACCGTCGGTCACGTTCTCCCACGTTGGCGAGGACGCATCCTCCAGGTCGGCCATGAAGACCTTCGCGCCGGAATTGAGCGCGTTGATCACCATCTTCCGGTCGCAAGGACCGGTGATCTCCGTCCGCCGGTCGTTGAGATCAGCCGGGGCGGAGGCCACCTGCCAGTCTCCGGAACGCACGTCGGCGGTCGCCGCCAGGAATCCCAGCTGGGCGCCATCGTTGATCTGTTGCTGGCGGACACCCCGGGCCGCCAGGAGTTCCAGCCGTCGCGGATTGAACTCGCGGTGGAGGTCGGCTACGAATGCGAGGGCTTCGGGCGAGATAGACGGAGCGGCTTCCGGTGAAACCGGAGCGGTGAGCTGGACATCGGACATGAACTGACGACTCCCTTCGAGGTCGGGTGGCCTGGCGCACGATGCAGGCATCTTGTGCCGGGATCATAGCACCGCTCGCCCGCACCGCCCTGCCTGCGAAACAGAAAACGGGGACCGGCCAATTCCAGGCCGATCCCCGTTTACCCGTTTTCACCATGGCGGAGGTGCTAGAGATAATCCTCCGGGTTCACCGCATCGCCGTTGATCCGGATCATGAAGTGCACGTGTGGTCCCGTCGAAATGCCGGTCGAGCCGACCGGGCCGATCGTGTCACCCTGGGCGACTTCCTGCCCAACCGACACGTATGGCTGCGACGCCATGTGCCCGTAGAGCGTGTGGTACCCATCGCCGTGATCGATCTCCACGTAGTAGCCGAGTCCGCAGTTGCACCAGCCCGCGGCGACAACCGTGCCGCCTGCCGAAGCCATGATCGCCGTTCCGGACGGAGCCGCGAGGTCAAGGCCGTTGTGGACCGCGCAGCCCCATTCGGCGTTGTAGGAATAGAAGCCGAGACTGCTGCAGCCGAAGCCCTGCGTGCGGGTGTAGTTGGCCAGCGGATAGATGAACCGGGCGTTCGATTCCTGCGTGGCCGGTTCATCGGTCGCGGGCGGTGTGGTTGGTTCCGGCGTTGTGGGAGCCTGAGTCGGTGCCGGGGTTTGCGTCGCCGCGATGGTTGCTTCCTCTTCCTCGCTCCGTGGAGGTTCGGTTGCGGTCGGTTCCGCCGTGCCCGGTGCTTCCACCGAAGAGATCAGCAGGTCACCACTCACGTAGCCGGTGGCGTTGGCATTCGTGACCTCGTACCAGACGGACGAGCTGGCCGCGTTGACGACCGGGCCACTGACAATCTCCACGACTTCGCCGTCATTCAGCGAGTCGACGACGTTGGCGTCCGGTGAGCCGCTCTCGCGAACATTGATGGTGCCGCCCTCACCGGTGAAGACCTGCGCGAACTCACCAACCGCGAAGGAACCATCGGCGGGCGTTGACTCGGTCGTTGCTTCGGAGGTGGCTGGGGCCGTGGTTGCTTCCGTCGTGGCCGTGGGTACGGTCGTGGCAACCTCGTCTCCCGGTTGGGTTGTGGTGGCGCCATTGCTGTCGGTCAGGAAGTTGCCGGAAATCCAGCCTTCCTCTCCATTGACCACCACTGGCCACCACCGCGTGCCGGCACTGTCGGTGACCGTGTCGACCAGATCGATGCGGAGGCTGATGACCTGGCCATCGGCGGCCTTGGTCACGATCTCGCTGGTGGCGGTCGGCTCGGAGCGCACGTTCACGTTCTGGCCGTTGCCGAACACCTTCGCCGTCGCATGCTCGTCGATCGTGCCGGTGTAATCGAACGCCACCAGGCTGCTGGACACGATGTCGCCGTCGGCGGTCGTGGCCTGGGTCAGGTATTCGCCGGAAATCCAGCCATCCTGCCCGTCGTAGGCAACCGGCCACCACCGTGTGCCGGTGTTGTCCACCACGGTGTCCACCATATCGACCCGCAGGTCGACCACGGTGCCGTCAGGAATCTTGGCCAGGGACGCGGATGTGTTCGAGGGCTCGGCGCGGAAGTTAACGTTCTGGCCATCGGTGGCCACCACCGCGGTCAGGCCCGTCAGTTGCTCAACGGTTTCAACCGAGATGGAGAATCCCCCCACCGCCTCCGCGGTGCTGGTTGCGGTCGGTACCGGCGTGGTGGCATCCGCCCACGCCACCTGGACCGTTGGAAACGCCAGGCTGGTGGCGACAATCCCTGCGAGTGCGTAGGTTCGGATCCGCCCCCGCAGGGACTTCCTTCGTGAAGCGGTCGTCACCGCGCCTTCCCTCCCCGCCGACCGAGGTCGACTGCTGTTCAACGATGTGGACCGTGCGCGTTGCTGCAATTGCATACCTGGAGAAACTCCCGCTCGCCGGTTCCACCAATCAACCTTCACGCCAGCCGGCGCACTGCCGCGCCACCTGGTTCCATCCGGAAGGTCCTGGGCCATCCATGGGTATCCGCTGACACCCGTCGTTCCGTGTGCTGTCGGGCAGGTGGGCAAACCGATAAACGGTCTGCTGCCTGCATGCTGGTTGCGGGGGCTCCGCAACCGACGCTGATTATCATTGCCTGGCGCGAAAATCGCAAAGTGTGTACGTACAATATGCGCCTCTCAGGTGACGCATATCGCCCCATCTCGCCGCCAGTCATGAACGTACAGTACCATCATGGCCGGGTGCGGGCAATCTGTACGTACACACGGGAATGCCCGAGGTCGTCCGGGTAAGGACCGGCTGGCGGTGGCACCGAGTGTTTTCGCCACCCTCCCGGAAGCTGGCCGGCCGTGGGATTGGTCTTTCCCAGACGCCCTTTCCCTGCACGAAACGGTCTGCGCCGCGTCTCTTCATAATGTATGGAAGCCGGAACGTGATGCTATACTTCAGCGCCGTCGGTACGCATATCGATGCGCTTGATGCTGTGCCTGATTTTGGCCAGCGCCCCGTGCGGATCGCCCCGATTGCGACCGCCCCCGTCGATGGCGGAATCATGCCCAGGGCGGACCCGGGTCATTGCCAGAATCCGCCGTTGCACCCCGGCCTTGTTTCGGGGTGAAGATTGAGAAGGACGTACGAAGCGTGAAATTGACTGTGGAGCGGAAGCCAGCCAGCCTGGTCGTGCTGGACATTACCGCCGATGATGATGAATTCTCCGAGGCGATGTCACGGGCTTTCCGCAAAGTCTCGCGCGATATCCAGGTGCCAGGGTTCCGCAAGGGCAAGGCGCCGCGCCACATCATCGAAGGGCTCTATGGCCGCAACGTCTTCCTTCAGGAAGCCGCCGATGAGGTGATGGACAAGCTCTACCGCCAGGCGCTCCAGCAGGAGGACATCACGCCGGTCGGCGAGCCATCGGTCGAAATCAACGCGCTTGAGCCGGTCAACTTCGTCGTCACCGTGCCGGTCTATCCGGAAGTTGAACTCAACGACTACACCACCATTCGGGTGGACCCGGTCGACGCCGCGGTGTCCGATGAGGACGTCGATGAGGTCCTTTCTCGCCTGCAGAAGTCGCAGGGTGAATGGGTGGAGCTCGCCGAGCCGCGCAAGCCGGTCGAAGGCGACCAGGTTACGGTCGACTATGAAGTCGAACTCGACGGCGAGCCGTTCCAGGAGCCGATCGAGGACGCCGTCTTCGTGCTCGGCGAAACCAACCTGCTCGTTTCCCTGCGCGAGAAGCTGGAGTCGATGGACGCCGGAGAGACCGAGTCGTTCGACCTCTCCTTCGACGAAGATGACGAATCGGCCGATCCTTCGATTCGCGGCAAGTCGCTTTCCTATAAGGTGACGCTCAAGGGCGTCAAGGAGCGACAGCTCCCCGATCTCGACGATGAATTCGCGAAGAAGGTCAACGACGCCGAGTCGCTGTCCGCCCTCCGCGACCAGATCCGGGACGACATCCACGCTTCCAAGACCACTGAAGGTCGCACCGAAATCGTCAACAAGGTCGTCGATGAAATGGCCAGCCAGGCCGGCATCGACGCTCCGGACGTGATGGTTGACGAAGAAGTCGAGCATCAGCTCAACCACCTGAAGGAAGACCTCCAGCGCAGCGGCACGCCGTGGCAGGGGTACCTCCGGATCCAGGGCAAGACGGAAGAGGATGTGAAGGATGACTTGCGGCCCGAGGCGGCCCGCCGTCTCCGCAATTCGCTCTTCCTCCAGGCGGTTGCCCGTCAGGAAGCGGTCGAGGTGACCGATGAGGACATCGACGCCGAGATTGCCAACCTCACTGGCGCCTTCGCCCCGCGCGACGACTCCGAAGAAGCTCGCAACATGGCCCAGAGCATGGCGCAGTTCTACCAGAGCGATTACTACCGCAACATGCTCCGCAACCAGGTGTTCGAGCGGAAACTGACCGACCGCCTGATCGAGGTCGCCACTGAGGGCCAGGGCGCGGTGCTCAATGGCTACGTCGCTCCGATCGTGGACATTGAAGAGGTTGCGGCCGCCGCAGCCGAGGACGACGCCCCACTCGCCATTGAGGCAACCGAAGAAGACGGCGCCACCGACTTCCCGATCGGCGATGTCGTGGTCGAGTCGGCCACCGCCGACATCGAATCTGGCGACCTGCCGGAA
>CAZNQC010000134.1:0-4810 GCA_964574825.1 uncultured Sphaerobacteraceae bacterium
TGGCCAGTCCCGTCAGCAGCACCAATGACAGCAACACGACGATCGTCCGGGCCATGGAGTGAAACCGGCCGTGCATGCACATATCTCCTATTCCGGCGCTCAATGCCGACGCTGTGATCAGACGCACCTTGGTGCGGTAGAAGTCTCCCTGCCCAAGGTGGTTTGTAGTCCCATTCCCCAGCGTAAATCGGGGTCAATCCCCTGACATCATCACTATTGATGACCAATTCCTCCGTATTTCTGGCCGGGTGTGAAGCAGCATGTTGCAGCGAGGTCGTCGAGACGTACCGTCCGGCACCTGGCATGGTCCTCTGCGCGTCACCGTCGTCGCCCACCATGCGAGGAAGCCCATACCGCAGCCGAACCTCGTTGGCGGCGCGTTCGTTGAGGCGGATGCGTAGGACGTATGCACTGTCCTCGGGCGACAGGTGCGACACCCGGCTGGAGCGCGCAAACCCGGGAGCCACCCCCGCGTGGTAGGCCGAGTCTGGCGACCTGCTGATTCTGGCGGTATGCTGTTCGCAGGGACCCATCAAGCCATGGCCGACGACGAACAGCCGTGTATGCCGGAACTGTGGGCGAGCATCGACCGTGAAATACTCCATCGACCTGACAGGGGCGCAACCAGCACTGGCCGATCACCTGATCCGGTTGTTGCGGCCAACCGTGCGCTCAACCGGAATGTTTCGGTCGCCGGGTGTGCTGGTGGCGGTCGTGACGTTCGGTTGGTTACTGATGGCAGTGGTCACGTCCTGGTTTCGCCTGGACTTTTTCGATTCAGGCGGAATCTATACCGAACGTTGGTTGGTCGGTGTCATTCTCCTGACCGTTGCCCTGTCGCTTGTTGGGTACGCCCGGGCTGCTGATCAGCCGCGGCTGCGGTGGCTCGCGCTCGGCATCGTTGTGTATGGAATTGGAAGTTCGTTCTTTCAACTGCTTCCAGACGGGTTGGCAGGCAGCGCGGCTGTGACCACAGGTCTCTATGGAAGCCTGCTCACCCGTTGGGTGATGGTGGTCCTCACCACGACTGGAATCGCGCTGGCTCATCCGCCCCGCCTTACTCCTCGCTGGGGCCTGGCACTCCTGGCGGGCTTCCTGCTCTTGATCGTGGCGATTGCAGTATTCGCCAGAACTCTGCCAACCCTGACCGTGTATGACGTGCTTCCGCCAGAACCGGTTACCGGATTCACCCCCGGATTTACCGCAACCTACTGGTGGCTTGGCGGCACGCTGGCGGCCGCTTGCCTCGTCGCCGCGGTGACCTCGTTGTGGCGAACGTCAAACACCATTGCCAGCTGGATCGTGGTCGCCGCCGTGCTCCAGTTTGCGTCCGTGGCACATGCGGTTTTTCGGCCAGGGTTGTTTGGCATCAACTCGGAACTCACGTCGTCCAACATCCTGATGACCGCGGTTTGTGTTGTGGTTGTGCTGGGGTGCATGTTCGGCATGGGGACGATTGCCGACGACATCTCATCGGAGCGGGATGCACTTGCGCGAGAAACCAGGCGACTGGCCGATCTGCAGCGCTTGCGTGTGGATTTCACCACCATGGTTGCGCATGAGTTGGCTCAACCACTCCTGGCTATCCGTCGCACGGCAGAGGTGCTCGAGGTCGATGATGGTGCTTTGGACCAGCGGCGCGCGGCATCATCGATCGTGACCGAAGCGACAATCCTGTTCACGCTCATTGACGACGTGCGGGCAAGTGCGGAGGTTGATTCCGACGACTTCTCGCTGGGCATCGTTCCCACTGACGTTGGGCAGATCCTCGAGCAAGCCCGGGATTTTGCCGGTGCATTGACTGGCCAGCATGCAATCGGCTTCGAGCGCCATGTATCCGGCGAGGTCTGGGCTGACCCAGGCCGGATCGGTCAGGTCATGCGTAACCTGCTTGCGAATGCCGGGAGACATACACCGGCGACGGTTGCGGTCACTGTGCGCGCAGTACCCGTCGGTCCCAGCACGGTACGTATCGAGGTGGAAGATGATGGGCCAGGCATCGACGCAGACCAACTCAAACGAATCTTCGAAAAGTTCGGACGAGGTGGCTCCAATGAACCAGGGCTCGGAGTTGGTCTCTATCTCTCCCGGCGTATCCTGCGAGGATTCGGCAGCGATCTCCAATACCGGCGGGGCGAGCACGGAGGAGCCTGCTTCTGGTTCGACCTTCCTCGCGTCTCCGGACGACCTGCCGATTACCATCCTGCTCGTTGACGATCACCCATCATCGCGCACGCCATTGGCCCTCCTGCTGGATCGTCAGCCTGGATTGAAGGTAATTGGGGAGGCGGGATCGGTTGCCGAGGCGAGCGCCGCGATCGAGGGTGGTACGCGACCGGATGTGGCGATTGTTGATCTTGACCTTGGCGATGGCCGAGGCGTCGAAGTTGTTCGCGGTTTGCGCAGGTACTCTCCCGATACCAGGATTCTGGTGCTGACAGCGCTACGCGATGATCGGTCGCGAGGCGAAGCGCTCTATGAAGGGGCGTCGGGGGCGATGATGAAGTCTGCCTCCACGAGCGAGGTGATCGAGGCGGTAGTAGCGTTGGGGAGCGGTGGAACGTCCCCGGTTGCCACCGACGATGCCATTGGCCTGTTGCGAGCCTGGATTGACCACCTGAAGGCCGGTTGGAGCTTCGACCAGACACTTGTCACCCTCACTTCACGAGAGCAGGACGTGCTGGAGGCGCTCATGGATGGGCTCACCGACGAGGAAATCGCCGAACGGTTCGGAACGTCGCTGGCAACCGTTCGGTCTCAGGTGCGGTCGGTGTTGGGCAAGTTCGAGGTCGATTCCAGACTCAAGGCGGTAGTACTGGCGTATCGTGCCGGGCATGCGCCGCCAATGTGAGTTCATGACGTGCGGGCGGGGTATACTTGACCATGCAACAGGGTCGAGGCTGCGCGCTCCGCCGCCCCGGCCCGTTTCGTGCCACGCCTGTTTCGCGGCCACCTGCCCTCGCCACCGAGCATCCATGACAGACACCTCCACGTCCCATATCCGAAACTTCAGCATCATCGCCCACATCGACCACGGGAAGTCCACCCTGGCCGATCGCCTCCTCCAGCGCACCGGCACCGTGGCCGAGCGCGACCTGACCAACCAGATGCTGGACTCCATGGACCTGGAGCGCGAGAAGGGCATCACGATCAAGGCCCGGGCCGTGCGGATGACCTACAACGCGCGCGACGGGCAGGAATACGAACTCAACCTGATCGACACGCCTGGCCACGTTGATTTCTCCTATGAAGTAAGCCGTTCGCTTGCCGCCTGCGAAGGCGCCCTGCTGGTCGTCGACGCCGCCCAGGGGATCGAAGCGCAGACGATGGCCAATGTCTACCTCGCGTTGGAGCATGACCTTGCCATCATCGCGGTCATCAACAAGATCGACCTGCCCAACGCCGATCCCGAGCGTGTCTCGAAGGAAGTCGGCCAGTTCATCGGGCTGCTCGACGATGAGGTGATCCCGGCCTCGGCCAAGACTGGCGCGGGCATCGACGAGATCCTCGAAGCGATCGTCCAGAAGATGCCCCCACCGGCCGCCGATGGCGTTGACCATCCCGCGCGGGCGCTGATCTTCGATTCCCACTACGATGCCTTCAAGGGGGTGATCGCCTACGTCAAGATCGTCGATGGCGAGATCAAGACCACCGACCGCATGCGGGTGATGGGGACGAAGAAGGAAGCCGACATCCTCGAACTTGGGTTCTTCGGCCCGAACATGCAAACGTCGAAGTCGCTGAAAACCGGTGAGGTCGGCTACATCGCGACTGGCTTCAAGGTCGTCAAGGATTGCCAGGTCGGCGATACGATCACCGTCACCACCAACCCGGCTGCCGCCCCGCTGCCCGGCTACCGGCCAGCCCAGCCGATGGTCTTCGCCGGTCTCTACCCCACCGATTCGGAAGATTTCCCGATCCTGCGGGACGCGCTCGAACGCCTGCAGCTCAACGACGCCTCGCTCACCTACGAGCCGGAATCGTCGATGGCGCTCGGCTTCGGGTTCCGGGCCGGGTTCCTTGGTCTACTCCACATGGAGATCATCCAGGAGCGGCTCGAACGCGAATACAACCTCGACCTGCTGGCCACCGCCCCCAGCGTGGAATATGAGGTCCATCTCCGCGGCGGCGAGATCAAGAAGATCGATAACCCGTCGGAACTGCCCGATCCCGGCGTGATCGATTCGATCCGCGAACCGTGGATGCACCTCAATATCATCGCGCCGTCACGTTATGTCGGCCCAATCATGGAGTTGACGACGTCCAAGCGCGGTGTCTTCGTCGAAATGATCTATCTCGACGAGGATCGCGTGCAACTCAAGTACGATATTCCGCTCGGTGAGTTGATCGTTGAGTTCTACGACCAGCTCAAGAGCCGCACCCAGGGGTACGCGTCGCTCGACTACACCTTTGCCGAGACGCGTGCCGCCGATCTGGTCAAGCTCGATGTGCTCGTCAATGGCCAGGCGGTCGATGCCCTGTCGATCATCACCCACCGTGACGACGCCTACTACAAGGGGCGGGAGCTGGTCAGCGTGCTGCGTGGGCTCATCCCCCGCCAGATGTTCGACGTGCCGATCCAGGCCTCGATCGGGTCCCGCATCGTGGCCCGCGAAACCGTCAAGGCCATGCGCAAGAACGTGCTCGCCAAGTGCTACGGTGGTGATATCAGCCGCAAGCGCAAGTTGCTCGAGAAGCAGAAGGAAGGCAAGTCGCGGATGAAGCTGGTCGGGTCGGTCGAGATTCCGCAGGAGGCCTTCATGGCCGTCCTCAGTCTTGGCTCGGGCGACAAGGCGGCAGCGAACCGTGG